>CAYHEJ010000118.1:0-3706 GCA_964355625.1 uncultured Gammaproteobacteria bacterium | reverse complement strand
TTTTCCCTACACCTAGGTGATCCGTTCATCGTTAATGGAAAAGCATTTTTTACCGGGCTTTCCGTGCCCTTGGGGATATTTCTTCTCTCCCTCCTGACTCTGGGAGATCCGGCAAAAGTCTGGTATTCTCTCATAAAGCTGCCTTTTGAGGCCAATATGGTGGCTTCCTATTATATTATGGAGCCCCATTTGTTTTTTTTCCCCACCAGTTCGTTTTACGGAGCTGACGGGCTGACTCTCGGATTACTTCTTAATCATGCAGTATGGTTTATCGGTATCATGATGGGCGTGTATCGCTTGTTGACGCCGTTTTTAACAGGCGACGACGTGCTTTCAGAAATGTTGGTCGGCGGTATCTTTTTATTATCCGTGTTTGGGTATGTAGAGTTTTTCCCTCTGAAGCATTCCCAGTATTTGATCCCAATAGCTTTATTTATCGCGTATTACTGTTCCGATATGATTGCAGTCGTGCTTGGTAAAGTCGAGAAGATCCTGCCGGTGTTTGTGCTATTAATTATCGGCGGGTATTATATAAGCGTCGCGACGGTTCAAGTGAATAGCATTAAACTTTTGTGGACCAACAAGACGCAGCTTTCGCAGGTGGAGTCGCTTGAGAAGATCATTGACCCAGCGAGTGAAGTATTGGATCTGGAGGGCCGGGTAATTTTTACTAAAGACGCATATTATATCTGCTGTGTGCCGTTTGGAACATTTGTGCCTTTTCTGTCGCAAAAACCGCCGCTCCTCCGCGACGTTTTGGAAGCCAAAAAAGTTCCCTATATTTTTCAGGGTTTTAGTAACCGGATGCCATTGTTATCCGAGGAAGACCAGACATATATTCGAGAGAAGTATGCGCCGGTTTCCGGTTGGGGTGAGGATTTGTGGCGGCGAAATTGATACATATGGAATCATTTTTCATCGTATTTTGTGTATTTGGCGGAGCGCTTTTTTCTCATGTCATCCTTCATCGAATTCTTAAAGCCATGGGTATACTGACATTTCGAAGCGTCCTTTGTTATGCCTTTGGGCTTTTGATAATCGGAGCCTTGTTGAACTCTGGTGTATTTCTTTTTCCTTTGACGTCATTACTTCTCTATGTATTGTTGTCGTTTATCGCGATATTGTTTTATCTCACGCCGTACCTCGGCGGAGAGACGCCTGCATCGATAATACTTGCGGCGCTCCGTAAACGGGAGAGACTGTCGTATAGAGAACTTCGAAATCTTTTTACTCAGAAGGGACTCATCGGGAAACGTATTGATGATTTACTTACTGCCGGTTTTATTGTCCGGCGGCAAGGAACATTGAAGGTTACATTGAAAGGGAGACGTCTGATTGGACTCATTATTCTTTATCAGAAATTATTTCATAGACCGCAGATTGGCTGATTATGGATATACAAATCGTATTATCAGGATTTTCAGTGTTTGCTCTTTTTCTTTTTTTGCATGCTGTTATATCACGGGTGACTGAAGATCAGGAGGCCATCTATTGGCTTATTAGGATTTATATACTACTGGCTTTTCTGATACTGGTTGGACTTGGCGGAATGGAATGGGTTATTTATACGCTTCTTTGTGTTCTCTATGTTTTTGGCGTGTTTGGCGTCATTGAAGCGTCTATTACACTTCGGTTGCTTAGTGAAATTGGGATTACCCCCGGAAGGCTTGCCGCCCGGTATAGTATCGATACGATTATTAAGCGTCGATTAAAAAGATTATTGTGGGCCCGCGAAATTGAACTTGACCGCGGAAGCTATCGACTGAGCCGCAGGCTTTCATACTTTATGATACGGGAATATTTTCTAGACGTTTTGCGATGGACGTTTCCGCGAGCTTAGGGGTGTGTAATATGAACCGGAAGAACTTTCAGTTTTTGTATGAGTTTTTTATCGAGAGTATACAGGGAGCATCGACGGTCAAGGGCAAGCGCAACATAGGCAGCATCATACATCGAAGTGTTGCTTGAGAGCGCTATTTTGAAAGAGCTTTCTGATAGTAGGGAAAAATCAACGTACGTGGGCTCAATGGTTTTATGGGCAGAGAGTAGTGTTTGCGCATCTTTTTCTGTGATGCGTTGGGACAGTATTGCGCAGCGGATGGCATTAAAAACTTCGTAGAGGAGTATGGACGGGGCAATAAATTTTTTATTCTCGTTTATACTGCGCTTTATGAACCTGAGCACTATTTTTGCGTGCGCCTCTTGAGGAAGAATCGCAGCTAGAATGACTGATGCGTCAACAACGAGGAACTGTTGGTTAATATTTTCGTCCATCTTCAATGAGTGCGCGATAATCAATTCCCTCAAATTTTCCAAGAAACTTTTTTTGCAACGCTATGAGTGCATGAACTGTTTTTTGTCCCTTTTTCTGATGTGTCCCTCTGGCGTCTTTGTAAGTCTTTTTTACCGCCCGGCGCACGAGATTTCCCACCGATGTGGCCTGCTCCCGTGCAAGCACAGCCAGCATAAGTGCGGTGTCTTCATCAAAGAGGATATGGGTACGTTTCGTTAACATACTCATATCCTACTATGCACATGTGCAGGTGTCAAGGGATAGGAATATTACTTGTATATTTCGCTCCGGTGGCCGACGGCTAGAACAATAATCGTTTGTTCGTTGACATCAAAGGTTATACGATAGTCTCCGATGCGGAAGCGGTATTGACCGCCGTTGAAGCGCGTTAGGCGTTTAGCAACGGAGAGTGGGTTGGGCACAGTGAGAAAATAATCGAGTTTTTTGATGATGATTCGCTGAACATCTGGATCTAATTTTTTGATGTCTTGTCGAGCCTGATTCGTCCATCCATAACGGTACATATTAGAGTCCTAATTCTTCTTTGATCTGTTCCATCGTGTAATATTTCTTTTCCCGTCGTGCTTTAGCAATTCGAGCCAGATACCGTGGTGAGGATAATGCCTCAATGTCTTCCACAAAATCTTCCCACATTTCATTGGGAACGAGGACTCCGAGAGGTGTATCGTTTTTCATGACACGGTAAAAACTTCCGTCTTTTCTGGCCTTTTCAAACAGGCGGGTGAGGCCAGCTTGAGCCCGCTGGATATTGGTAAATTTTTCGTCTGCTATAAGTTGTCTCATGATGTCATGATTCTATCATGATTCTGTAATTGGTGTCAATGGTATTTTTTCTCTTGCTTTTAGGCGATAGTGACATATAATAGCTCCACCATGAAGACAGTGATACTCTGCGGAGGCATAGGATACCGCCTGAAAGAAGAAACCGAATTTAAACCTAAACCGATGGTGACGATCGGCAATAAGCCCATTTTGTGGCATATTATGAAAATATATGCACACTACGGCTTCAATGATTTTATTATTGCCCTGGGATATAAAGGCGATTACATCAAAGACTATTTTCTCAATCAGAAATATTTACTACACGATTTTACCCTGCATACTAAATCCGGTACGACGAAAATTCACCGGGCGAGTGCTGGTACCACCTCGATAGATGATTTTAATATCACGTTCGTTGACACCGGCGCTGAGACGCTTCCGGGGGAGCGGATACTGCGGATTGCCCAGTACATTCCCGACGGGGATAGTGATTTTATGGTCACGTACGGGGATGGTGTGGGAGACATCAACCTCAAAGAACTCGTCGCATTTCACCGGAAGCAAAAGACAATCGGTACGCTTACCGGCGTGCATCCACGAAGCAAATATGGTCAACTGAGGATCGAT
>CAYHEJ010000117.1:0-3732 GCA_964355625.1 uncultured Gammaproteobacteria bacterium | reverse complement strand
AAAAACTATCGTGAAGCATTCCGCCGTGGCTATAAAGGAGTTTCACACGATTTACAACTCTACACTAATCCATGGGGATTTGATGTCAACGATATCAAAGCAAAAGTATATTTATGGTATGGAGAGGATGATAAAAATGTTACTCTCGCGATGGGGAAGTATTATCAAACGCATATTCCGGAGAGTGTCTTGACAGTATATCCCAATGAAGGTCATCTGATTTCCATAACCCACGCGTACGATATCGTCAAAGTTTTGATTACTTGACCGTGTGACAGTTTACAATTATTATTCTCTTACACCATGTTATCATTTCAATCAATTGTCTTGAGATTGACTTCTAATAATTTTCCGATAGAATAAGCCTTAGGAATTATTTTATGCATGGAATTTTGCATAGTATCGGCACTGATGACAAGGGTAATCCTAGATACGCTGTTAAAACGTTCGGAGTTATATTTTCCGTGGACCAGAGGGAAGTTGGGATTAGAAATATTATACCTGGATCGTTAGTTGAGTTTGGAACCGATCGGGAAACCGGAGATGCGAGATTATGGCAACCAGCACCAGTACGCGGTTGTGAGATGGAACCAACTTCTTCATGAGTGTTCAATTCGATCTCCAAAAACTAGCCAACAAAAATAAAGCAGCGTTTTTACTGCGTTTTTTCAAAACAGGAAGTGGGCAGTACGGGGAGGGCGATATATTTTTAGGGATTACGGTGCCCAAACAGCGGAAGGTCGCAATGAAATATAAAAAGTTGCCGCTTACTCAAGTCGAGATTCTTCTTCATAATAAATTCCATGAATATCGTCTGACTGCACTTCTCATATTGTGTTATCAATTTGAAAAGGGGAGTGAAGAAGCACAAAAAAAGATCGTCGATCTTTATGTAGCAAACACGAAATATATAAATAACTGGGATTTGGTTGATCTATCGTCTCACGAAATCCTCGGTACATATCTTTTGCATCATCCAAAAGAGAGAAAAATTCTCTATAAACTCGCCAAATCAAAAAGTTTGTGGGAGAGGCGGATTGCGATGGTTGCAACATACGCACTGCTTAAGAAAAAACAATTTGACGAAACATTCACGGTTTCCGAAATTCTTCTTTATGATAAACACGATTTGATTCATAAAGCTGTTGGTTGGATGCTGAGGGAAGTAGGAAAAATGGATCAAACTGCGGAAGAAGAATTTTTGCAAAAATATTACAAAATCATGCCCCGCACCATGCTCCGCTACGCGATCGAGCGGTTTTCCGAAATCAAACGTCGATTCTACCTAGCTACGTGATACAATTCAATCAATATGAGTATACAACCAACAGGTATTATTCCAGACGATTTTGCTTATGACCCGATTCGACAAGAAGAGTTTTTAATCAGACGGGCAAACGAAGAGCATTTAGATATAAAAAAGATATTAACAGGATTCCTATTAGTGTGTTTGCGAGGTCATGATAGAGATATTTTTTCAGTAGCGGGAGCTGATTTTTCGCCGGATATAGGTATTCAGGTAAAAACGAATATTAAGATCAGATTGGAATGGGAAGAAAAATCTAGGTTTTTACCCCCTGCATTGATCGAAACGGTTCGTCAAACAAGAGAAACATTATTAGCGTTAGATTGGTCGACTGAAGAAGATTATTTAAAAGCTATGAAAATATGGAAAAAGGGGATCTGTGATCCCGCTAACGAAATAACGGAGAGCGATGAATATTTAGATGAGGCGGTATCGTATTATATTTCAAATCAATGGACCAATCCTTAGAATGAGTAACATCTGGCAGTTACTCAAAAAACCCATTTTTGCCCTGGCGCCGATGGAGGATGTCACGGATACGGTATTCCGGCAGGTGGTATCTTCGTGCGCCCGGCCGGATGTATTTATTACGGAATTTACCAATGTCGAAGGATTAAATTCCAAGGGCCGGGACGCTATTATTCATCGATTGAAATTTACTCAAAACGAACGACCCATTATCGCCCAAATTTGGGGAACAAAACCGGAAGATTTTTTCAAAACCGCCGGAGAATTGGTTCAGATGGGATTTGACGGAATCGATATCAATATGGGTTGTCCGCAAAAAGATGTGACGAGTCACGGAGCATGTGCCGCGCTTATGAATAATCCAACATTGGCTTCAGAAATTATTTCAGCCACTAAAAAAGGTGCAGGCGATCTACCTGTAAGTGTCAAAACACGCATCGGCTTTAAAACGATTATTACAGAACAATGGATATCCCATTTACTTTCCTGTGGCATTGCAGCGCTGACTGTACACGGACGGACTGCATCGGAAATGTCCAAAGTCCCTGCCCACTGGGATGAAATTGCCAAAGCAGTGACGATAAGAGACAAAATGAAACTCTCAACCATTATATTGGGAAATGGTGATATTTTTTCATATGCCGACGGCCTTGCCAAAATTGACGAGTATCGAGTTGACGGCGTTATGATCGGAAGAGCGGTATTTGATGATCCGTGGGTTTTTGACTCTGCCGTTCCAATATCTAGGCATACCAATAGAGAGCTGTTGGAACTTATGAAACGACACGTTGAACTTTTTGAACGTACGTGGGGCACGACAAAAAACTACGCAGTAATCAAAAAGTTTTACAAAATCTACATAAGGGGTTTCGATGGAGCATCCGACTGGCGCGTGTGCGCCATGGAAACCAACAGTCCTTCGGAGGTGTACCCGATTATAGATAAACTTCTGAGCATTGTGAATTGACCTATTTTTCTTCTTGGGATTTTGTGTTACGATTTTTGCATATGACAGATACTACAACTCCGGTAAACGACACGTGCCCGACGTGCGGCAGTCCATTGGGCGAAATCGTAACGACTCCGACGGGGAAAAAGCTGCAGCGCTGCAGTACCGGGCGCTGGAATCCCGAGACGCATAAAAATGAAGGGTGTGAATATGTAAAATGGCTCCAGGTCGAGCCGCAAACGCTCGATGAAACGTGTCCGAAGTGCGGCAAACCGCTTATGCTCGTCGTCACAAGGTTCGGTAAAAAGATGAAAAAATGCAGTACCGGAGGGTGGGATAAGGAGACGAAAAAGCCGACCGGATGCGATTATGTCGAATGGATCAACGGGACGAGTGAGCCCCTTGCCGAGGAATGTCCGGACTGCGGTAAGCCGCTTGTGCTCTATACCACAGCCGCAGGCAAAAAGATGAAGAAATGCAGTACGTCTGGTTGGGACCGGGAAAAAAGGATTGCCACCGGTTGTACGTATGTGCAATGGCTCAAGCCGGGGCAGGGCGTAGAACAGCCGCCTCCTCCGGGTGAACCAAATGAATAAATATGTTGACATTCTTTATGCCTTTGCCGTAAGGCATAGAAATTTTCTGATAGACGTCTTTAAATTTTTTTTTCTTCTTCAAACGCTGGTATTGCTTATTGGCGCATGGTCAATTTATACGCGGAATTTCTATTGGCCGTTGTTTTATGACATTGGGAAAAATAGCGGGGAGATAGCAATACTATTTTTTATATTCTCAAGTATTCCTGGGATTGTCCGCAGGTTTGGGTATTTTAATAAACTTGTCTCCATTTTCATGATATTCCGGCGCTATACCGGAATAGCGACGTACTTGTTTGTTCTTATCCACTCAAGTTTTGTCCGGATCGTGCCGTGGATAGCGCGGATTTTTCCGTTGTATCCTGTTGAAGTTTTTGTTCTGTTTGGCGTGGCAGCTCATCTATTGCTTTTTC
>CAYHEJ010000116.1:0-3792 GCA_964355625.1 uncultured Gammaproteobacteria bacterium | reverse complement strand
CGCGGTGGGGAAAACGGGAGTACTTTGCATGCTTTCCGATTGCCTAGGGAGCGAACGGCCAGGATTTACGCCTTCTGAGCAGGTGGTGGGAACGACTCTCGAAAAAGAAATAACGCTGAGTAGTGGTAAGTTTTTGTTCACGACGCAGTCGAGTAATATCGCCCGCATACAATTGGCTATAGAAATCGCTCTCCGACATGGAAGAAAGATTGCGATATTTGGTCGTAGTATGGATCACAATATAGAAGAGGCGGTGAAATTGGATTTTATGCGGTTTCCCCGTGAATTAATTATTTTGGACCGCGATCTCAAACGGGTGCCGCCGACGAAACAATTTTTAATCGTCGCAGGCGCTCAGGGACAAGAAGGGTCAGCTCTCTCGCGGATTGCCAACGATGATCATAAATTTGTCCACATAGATGAAGGAGATACGGTGGTATTTTCTGCTGACCCGATTCCGGGGAGCGAGAATAATATTAATACGGTTATAGAACAACTGTACCGGAGAGGCGCGCGTGTGGCGTATTCAGATATCATGGAAGATTTGCATGTGTCTGGTCATGGCAGCCAGGGAGATTTGATGCTCATGTTATCGGCAGTAGGCCCGAAATATGTATTTCCGATCGGTGGAACATATAAACATCTTATGCAGTACCGGAGACTTGCGGCGGATTTAGGGTATACCAAACGTGACGTACTTATTCCTGAAGAAGGGGAAGTGTTGGAATTCCGGCCAGGGATGCCGCCTAAAGTGGTGGAAACAGTTAATTTGGAAAACATCATGATTGATGGACTTGGAATTGGGGACGTAAAAGATGTGGTACTTCGTGATCGACAGACGATCGCCACCGATGGCATTGTCGTCATCGTAGTGCCTATGGAAAAATCGACAGGCCGTGTGGTTGCCGAACCTGATATTATATCGCGGGGATTTGTGTATATGAAAGAGTCAGGGGAATTGTTGGATAAAGCAAAACGTGTGGTGAGCGACAGTCTACGGCTGAAAAAAGGAAGGATGATCGATTGGCATTTTGTGCGGAAGCAGGTAGGAAATAATCTCGAACGGTTCCTCCGCGATGAAACCGGCCGCACCCCTCTCATCGTGCCGGTGATTGTGGAAGTCTAGGGTGACCCCTTTTGAAGCTAGTGATCGATTGTTTGGTCTTGAATAATCTCAATAGGTTCGTGTTCCTTCACAAATAATTTGTATGAGAGGTTGGGATTGGTTTTAGAAAAATACGAGAGAACGTCCTTCGTTTGTACCCACGTGGTTTTTCTTTCCCCTAAATACTCTGAGTATGATGACGGTGACCCCTTTAAGGCCTCCCCTTTTGAAGCTAAAGAGAGGGGATTTTTGTGAATGTAGCGCGAAAGATGCAAGAGCTGTTCATCTGTTTTTACAAGCACTGCCTTGTAGACGCTTTGATAAAGCGTGCCAACTCTTTTGTACTTGTGATTAAAATACATGGTATATCGAGTTGCAAGAGAATTCATAAAGGTATCGATAGCATTTTCCTTTTTTTGGTGAATAAGAAGATGAAAGTGATTTGGCATAAGACAATACGCATGTAAGGTAATGTTTCCATAAAAATTATTCATACGAAGAGCTTTCATCGCTTCAGACTTTTCTTTTGGCGATGAATTGGATTTTGAGACAATTTCGAATAAATTTTCGTTATCTTTCGGTGATAGATATTGTTTCAGATAAGATAAAAATACTCCGTAATCCCGTTCGTCGAGAAATATTTTTCTCTTTTCGACACCACGGTTATAGATGTGATAATAGGTGTTTGGAGAATATGATTTAGACGAATTTTTCGCAGGCATATATTTAGTATACCACGATCGGGTGACCCCTTAAAGGGGAGGCCTTATGAAGCTAAATTGCTGAGCGGGCGGCGCGGACGCGGTTGATTTTGGAGAGATGTTTTTTGCGGAGTCGAAGGTTCAGTGGCGTCACTTCCAATAGCTCATCGTTTTCAATAAAATCCAGACTTTGTTCAAGCGACAGGACCATTGGTGGATCAAGCTGGATGGCTATGTCTGCGTTAGCAGAATGAATGTTCGTCAGTTTTTTCGTTTTACAGACGTTGATATCAATATCCTCCTGCCGCTGATTCATACCGATTATCATGCCTTCATATACTGGGGTTCCGGGACCGATAAACGGTGCGCCCCGCTCCTGAACCGTGGTCAGAGCATATGCAGACGAGATGCCGCTTTCAAAAGATATAAGGACACCGTTTCTAAGTTTGGGAATATGAGACGCAAGCGGAAAATATCCGACAAATTGTGTAGCAAATATTCCACGGCCTCGAGTTTTAGTCATAATATCGCTTCGGAATCCGAGGAGGTTGCGGCTGGAAACTTTATAAAGCATTCTCGTAATCGCCCGGTCGTCTGTATGGGTATCGAGAAGTTCGGCTCTTCGTTTACCTAACTCTTCACTAATTATACCCACGAGAGTGGCATCAATTTCGATGGTAATTTCTTCAAACGGTTCACAGCTGACCCCGTCGATATCTTTTAAAATCACCTCGGGTTTACTCACCTGCAATTCGTATCCTTCACGGCGTAAATTTTCTATAAGTATTGCCAAATGCAGTTCCCCGCGGCCAGCAACAACAAATCCCTGCCCATTGGGATTCTCTTCGATTTTAAGTCCGATATTTGTCTGTTTTTCTTTGAGTAACCGCTGATAAATCTGCCGTGCGGTACAAAATTTTCCCTCGCGGCCGGCTAAAGGCGACGTATTTGCTCCAAGAAGTACTTTGAGCGTCGGGTCTTCCAGGATAATTGTGGGGTATCCGACAGGATCCGATGGGTCTGCGATCGTCGTGCCGATAGCGACTCCCGGAATGCCGGTAATGGCGATAATATCTCCGGGTTCACTTTCGACAATTTCTTTTCGTGTTAATCCGACGCTGGTAAAGATCTGTTCAGCTTTAAACATTCCCAACTTTTCCTGAACTCGCAATAAGAGGACGGATTGTCCTTGTTTTATGATCCCTTGGGTTACTTTTCCGATAGCGAATGTGCCTTTATAATTGTCAAAATCCAGTGTCGACACCAGCATTTTAAAAGGTTTGTCTTTCTCGGCGACGGGTGGAGGAATTTCTTTTAAGATTGTTTCGAATAGTGGTTCCAAATTGCCAGGGGCATCCATATCAGATGGATAGTGCAGCCACGCTTTTCCGACGCGACCGTTGGTGTAGATGACCGGAAAATTTAAATGATGATCCAGACGCGCGAGCCGTAAAAATAGCTCTTCGGTTTCCCGTAACACTTCCTCGGGTCTGGCGTCTTTGCGGTCAATTTTATTAATAGCGACGATAACTTTGAGATTGTGTTCCAGTGATTTTTTCAGGACAAACTGTGTTTGGGGTAGCGGACCCTCGGCGGCATCAACCACCAAAAGTACACCGTCGGCCATATTGATCGTCCGCTCCACTTCGCCGCTAAAATCAGCGTGACCCGGAGTATCAATGATATTTATTTTTGTGTTTTTGTAGACCACCGCGGTATTTTTGGCCAAAATCGTAATACCTTTTTCCCGCTCAAGGGCGTTGCTGTCTAATATCGTCGTCTGGGTCATCTCTGCTTCGTTATCACGGAACGTATGGGTCTGTTTGAGCATCCCGTCTACAAGGGTTGTTTTTCCGTGGTCTACATGGGCGATAATAGCGATGTTTCGTATATCCATAACCAATAAACCCTCCGATTCGGAGGGAGAATACCAATCAATTATACCAAAAATGGTAGATCTCGTCGAGTTTTGGCCCTATACTATCT
>CAYHEJ010000115.1:0-3803 GCA_964355625.1 uncultured Gammaproteobacteria bacterium | reverse complement strand
ACAGATGTTTTCAACAGCTGTATCGATATCAGCATCTTCAAATACGATTCCCGGCGCAGATCCGCCCAATTCTACAACTGCTTTTATAAATTTCTTTCCCGCTAATTCGTACAAATATTTTCCGGTTTTTGTACTTCCGGTAAAAGCAATCATATTGATATTCTGATTGACGAGAATAGTTCCGACGTCACCGGCTCCATACACTTCATTGAATACTCCTTTTGGTAAATGAGAAGTAAATATATTCTCAATAAACTTTCCACTGAGCGGACACTCTTCGGAATGTTTCAGAACGATAGTATTACCGGCGATTAAACTTTGAAGTGCTCCCCAGACGAAATTTGCAAAAGGAAAATTCCAGGGGATAATGACTGCAACTACACCAATAGGTTCATGAAAAACCTGGTGAATTTCGCCATCATTCTCAAATGTGGTTTCCGGGTTTAAATACTTTTCTGCGTTATCAAAATACCAATGTGCATAGTCGATAGTTCCGTCAAAATCAATCTGGGCTTCGTCAATCGGCATTCCCATCTCTTGTAATTCCAGTAAGGTAAACTCTTCTTTCTTACTTTTGAAATCTTCAAAAGCTTTTTTCAAAAGCGACACCCGTTTGGCAACACCTAACTCTGCCCATTCTTTTTGCGCACTTCTTGCGAGCCTGACCTTCTCTTTAACTTCCTGAAGCGTTGAAATATCCACCGTTCCAAGAACTTGATAGTTTGAAGGGTTGATAGATTGTAATTGTTGCATAGTATCTTTTTTGTAACTTATTTCAATATTTTAGATTTCAACTTTCGCGCTAAATCTTCATAAAACGCATACATGTCTTTCTCATCGAAATGTATAAGCATTTTGGGAAAGTCCTTATACTCGACGACTTTTAAGAAATTTTTGGTTAGCTCGAGAGGATCAATTTCTTGAGAAAATTTTTTCGTTACTCCAACGATTAACTGCTGGAGAGTAAAAGGGTACTGCTTGAGAATAAAGTACAAATCGACATAGTCCCTCGTTCTGGCAGATGAAGCGATAGTCGAAAGTTTATTAACTGCGATATCATCAATACTATCAATTTCCAATCCCCGCCACATGAAGCCTTTTTTGAGTTTTTGATTTGTATAATGATGAAAGTCTACTTTTAGAATAGTATCATCGTAATAACGAAATGTTACAGTCAGAAAACCAAAATCTTCGTCGATATGCAATAAACGGTAGCCAATGGCCTCTTGATTTGTTTTTAACCAAACTAAGATTTTATCTAAGTCAAATGATCTACAGGTGAAAAAATCAAGATCAAAGGATTCTCGGTGATATAAATACCACGAACTGAGTGCCGTACCACCACTTAAATAAAAAGTCTTTACAATATACGGTTCTTGGAGTACCAGCTCCAATAATTGCTTCTGTCGGGGAGTAAGCCCTTGGGCTTTTCCCATTTTTTGTTCCATAGGAGCCATTCTAATGTTTTACGTTTGTTGATAGCAAGTCTGTCTTTGATTTCCGGCCAGTATTTTTTAAGTTCTCGCTCATCTAATTTTTCTCCATCCAGCCCGTAATTAATTAATTGGGTCAGACGCCATAGCTTATATTCTTTCGGGTGCAGTTTTTTGAACTTTTTTTCATCCGTATTCCAGTTTATCATGGTCCGATTATACCATGGAATGATGCTGAATTAATTTGGACTCAGTTCTCTATTCATGCATAGTCTGATACAGTAATAGTAGCATGAAAAAAGGGAAACAAAGGATACAGAAAAAGCACACCTATGCCAATATATTGCTTGTTGGAGGAGGTATTATTCTGGCAATCATTCTGTCCCAATATGAACCATTCCAAATATTTCTTTTCAGTCTCGGAAGCTACGGATATATCAGTGCATTTATTGCCGGAATATTGTTTGTGTCCACGTTTACGGCCGCGACAGGCATACTTATTCTTCTTGTTCTTGCCGAAAAGCTCGTACCGCTCGAAATCGGTCTTTTCGCTGGTCTCGGAGCAGTTGTCGGGGATTTAATAATTTTTCGGTTTATCAAAGATGGACTACTCGATGAAGTTGAAGATATATATCATCGTTTGGGAGGAAGGAAACTCTCTCACATTTTACATGTCAAGGCGTTTCGGTGGACGCTTCCTGTGTTGGGGCACTTATTATCGCTTCACCACTACCGGATGAGTTGGGGATTGGGCTCATGGGCATATCAAAAATAAGTACAGTGCGATTTATCATCCTATCGTTTATTCTCAATTCGATAGGAATATTTCTTGTGGTGTCAGCTTCAGCATTCATTAAGCCGTAGGTTCTAATCCCGCCCCTCTGTCTACGGTTCTACCTCCCGAGCAATTGAATTATAAAGTAAATTTGACTTATCAACACTTTTTCATCCATTCCCTACAACGCCTATGTATAATTACATCATGGCGATATCAATTGTGCGAAGAAAACTTACGGAATCGGAAATTAGAGGACTAATAAATGATATTCGCCTGTATCCCAATCTTGCATATATAAGTCCTACGCGATTTCATCATTTAACAAGACCTTATTGTGTATCAGTAGATGGTCGTTTTTCAGGAATCTGTGGCGTATATTCATTTGATACATGGATTAAATTAGGTCCACTTGTACTACTTCAAAGATTTCATGGAAAAGGTATCGGTAGAAAATTATTGGATACAATCATTTCAGATCACAAAAACATGTCTATCTACATCGCGAGTTCAAACTCTGCGGTACAGCACATTATTACATCACATAATTTCAAGCAGATACCAAGCTATTTTCAATTACCACATGAGGTTAAATTATTTTTACTCCGCCAATTAATTGAACATCTTAATCTAAATTTCTTAACGGAGGGCTTACGAAAAAAATGTTTTCAAAGAAGAGGTGAAATAAAATTTTATGTAAAATTAGCTTAGATTCTTATAGCAAAACTGTTTATGCGCGGTCTTTCCCGAAAAATAGAAAGAGCTTTATTAGATTGATGAATCCAATCGAATAGATATCTGCAATTTTTTGTTTATGATATTTTAAGTCACTGTCAAGTCCCCACTTCCAATGTGTATTAATGCCGGAATGAGATATCCATAATACTTTCTTTTTATGATTGTACATATATAGATTAATTTTGGATTCAAGTTGCCACCCTTTACTTGATCGTTCTAATAATTTTTGAAGGTAAACTTTTTTTACTATTCTTTCTCCTGTAGATAACACGTCTCCCCGTGTAATTTTTACAAAAAGTGGAGCTTTAATTCTTCTCAAGATTAGCATATCAATGTCTGGGCGCTCATCAACAACCTGAATAGCTTTTTCAATTTCCATATGGTTAAGATTACGGAGATCCGCATCTAGAAGCAATATAAAATTATTGTGCGTGTATTTTAATCCTTCAAGGATTGCGCCAGACTTCCCTAAATTCTTTTTTAAACGAATGAGTTTTATGTTAGGATAACGCTTTCGAATTTCATCTGAACCGTCTACGTAAGATGCGTCATCAACACATATTGTTTCCAATATATTTTTTGTCTTAGTGATTTCATCAAGGACTGTATAAAGGCGATTACCTTCGTTCCAAAATGGAATAACACATGATACTTGATGTATTTGTTTCACTTTTTCTTTGATATACAGAAATTGACAATTTTTATGCGGAGAACTATTTACAAAGTTATAACCTATTTTAAAGCTACGAATCATGTAGCTATTGAACCTTTCTTGCCTCATTTTGCCTATTCGGATTAGCCATCATAGTTCGACAAGTTTCCTCGTTCATGTTTGATGGCATTGAATTATCGAGTAG
>CAYHEJ010000114.1:0-3809 GCA_964355625.1 uncultured Gammaproteobacteria bacterium | reverse complement strand
TCAAAGAAAAAAAAATCGAGGGAATCTCAGATCTGCGGGATGAATCCGACCGCCTCGGTATCAGGGTATGGATAGAACTCAAACGCGCCGCACGGCCGAAACAAGTCCTCAATAATCTCTTTAAACATACATCTCTCCAGACCACGTTTCCCGTCAACGTGGTCGCACTTGTCGATAACACGCCCCAAACCTGCAGCCTCAAGCTCATTCTCGAGGAGTACGTCAAACACCGTCATGATGTCATTAGGCGCCGCAGTGAATTTGAGCTCCGGCAAGCCAAAGCCCGTGAACACATTCTCGAGGGCTTGAAAATCGCGGTTGATCACATCGATGAAGTGATATCCATCATTAAAAAAAGCAAAGATGCCGACGAGGCCAAAGGTAAACTCATGACGCGTTTTGGGCTTTCTGATATACAAACCACGGCGATATTGGATATGCAGCTCCGCAAACTCGCTGCTCTTGAACGGCAGAAAATCGAGGACGAACTTGCTATGATTCGGGAAACTATTGCGTATCTTGAAGACCTGCTTTCGCATGTGGAAAAAATCCTCAAAGTCATCAAAGATGAACTTCTCAAACTCAAAGAAAAATACGGAGACGAGCGAAGAACAAAAGTCTATAAAAGCAAAGTCGGCGAATTTTCAGAAGAACAGTTGATCGCAAATGAGGACGTCATAATCACGATGAGCGAATCAGGATACATCAAACGCCTCGCCCGATCAACATTTAAAATGCAGGAACGCGGAGGCAAAGGTGTCATCGGCATGACGACCAAAGAAGCAGATACGATTGATAAAATTATCTCAGCGCAAACCCACGACAATATGCTTTTTTTCACGGACCGCGGACGTGTCTATCAAGTGCGGGTCTGGGATATTCCGGAAACCACCCGTCAAGCCAAAGGCCAGGCCGTCATCAACCTGATCAACACCGAACAGGGAGAAAAAGTTACGTCGGTACTGACCTACAGTCTCAAACGCGCAGAACAAAAAGAAAAGGGCGTCGAATATATCCTCATGGCCACTAAAAACGGTACGATCAAAAAATCCAAACTTTCTGAATATGAAAATATCCGGCGAAGCGGCATCGTTGCGATAAAACTTGAAAAAGGTGACGAACTTATTTGGGCCAAACTCACGAGCGGTAGTGATGACATACTCCTGGTCTCCCACGACGGCAAATCTATCCGGTTTAGCGAATCAGAAGTACGTCCTACCGCACGGGACACGATGGGAGTGCGCGGTATACTTTTCAAAAACAGCGATGTCGTCGTTTCTGTCGATGTCATAAATGACGAGACGAAAAAAGGCGACTTTCTGACGGTGATGGAAAAGGGGATAGGCAAAAAAACTGCGATTAAGGACTTTCCCAAGCAAAAACGGGGAGGGCAGGGGATAAAAGTCGCTGAGGTCAAAGACAAAACAGGCAAGGTCGTCGTTTCGCAAATAGTTCCCGCCGACTGTGACAGCGTTATACTTACATCTACCAAAGGCCAAGTAGTGAAACTCCCGATTGGATCCGTCCCCCGCTTGGGCCGTGCCACGAGCGGTGTAATTCTCATGCGCTTTACCGATAAAACCGACACCATCGCCGCCGCTACGTGTTTGACAAAGTAATTATGTTCAACATTGGACAAGGAATCGTACTAGTATCAACGCTTGGATATGCCATACTTCCAGTTCCATGTTCGTTCTTTTTTCCTTATCTCTCATCATGAGTATTGTTCAAGAAAAAAGTCTATCGATCAAAATTGTCTCCGGTATTCATAGCAATATTCGCGTTCTTGATTCTGGGCGAACATATAAATCCTAAATTTTTCCTCAGCCTCCTCCTTATGGGAGCAGGACTTTTCCTTGCTATTAAATAATTTCTGCAATCAATGACAAGCAATTTACTTTTTGTAACAATGTATTAATACATTAAGACAAATAGCCTCAAAAAAGTTATAATTTTATTCCTGTATCTTCTTCTTTTTTTGGATACCCGCTGTAAGCGCGGCGATACCACGCTTTTTGTGAAAAAACTTCACGAAGTGTTTGATCGAGCCCTTCTACAAACACCTGCCATTTTTCTGCCTTGCGCACCATACATATGACATTCCTATACCCCCTACCTTTATGAAGCAACCAATAGTTAACCGAGGTTACCGTCGTTGTGCTTACCTTTAATATAGTATGTATCGCACGTTGGTCATATCCTTTTTCAAGCAAAAACGCAATTGCAAGCCGTTTAGCCAACATGACTTTTTCGGTGGGAGTCAATAGATCGTCCAAAAAATCTGTTATATCACCCTCTGAGTGAAGCTCTGAAAGAACCCTCCGGAACAATGTATACATTTGTTCCTCCAGTTTTTTTGGCAGTGGAAGACGAGATACTTGAGTCATATCACTCTTGTCATAATGTATTAATACATTATGACAAAGATTTTAGCAAAAATTAATGCAACATTTATAGTATACTTTAATGTATCTATGATCATAGACGGGAAAGCGATTGCGGATACTATACTTCAGAACCTTACTGATTCAGTGAGCAAGTTAAAATCCGACGGAATTACGCCCACGCTTGCTGTAATTTTGGTAGGGGACGATCCCGGTTCACTTTCGTATATCAAACAAAAACAAAAGGCAGCAGAAAGAATCGGTGCATCGCTGATTTTTGAGCATCTCCCAAAAAAAACGTCAAAAGAAACTCTCTCATCCGCAATAGCCCATTACAATAACGACCCGGCAATCCATGGACTCATCGTCCAGCGGCCGGTACCGATAGCAAATATTGACGACACGATTAATTCCGTCTCTCCTGCCAAAGACATAGACGGATTTGTACCACACTCGCCGTTTGAAGTACCTGTTGCCCGCGCTGTCATGACAATCCTCGCGGATGTGCATAAACAATTGTCAACAGCGGGTCTTGTGAAAAAAACTTTTACAGAATGGCTTGCGACTCAATCAATCGCGGTCATCGGAAGAGGGGAGACAGCCGGAAAACCCATCACGGACACTCTCTTGGCACGCGGGTGCGCAGTGTCAGTCGTACATTCTCAAACTCCTGATCCGGGGTCTGTTTTAAAAAACGCCACGGTTATTATAAGTTGCGTTGGACTCCCGGAGATTCTCACCAAACAAATGATTACACCCGGAGTGATTCTTATATCTGTCGGACTGTATCGCGATAAAGAAGGCAAACTCCATGGAGACTATGAATCCGAAGAAATTCAAACTATCGCATCATTCTATACACCCACTCCCGGCGGCGTAGGACCGGTGAACGTCGCGTGCCTCATGCAAAATCTCGTTGACGCATGTATAATGAATGTAGACAACAAACTATGAAAAATGTTTCTGTAGCAATAATTGTCTTTTTTATTTCCCTTTTTGTTTACACCAAACTTGCAGGACCGATTCCGTTTTCTTTAAACAGCATCGTCACGACGAAAACAGACAGCTTTACCGTCACGGGTGAGGGGAAAGCTTCCATAATCCCTGATATTGCAGTTGTGAGTGCCGGTGTCACTGCACAGGGAACTACAGTAAAACAAGCCCAACAAGAATTGAACGGGAAAATCAATGCAGTCATCGAAGGCGTCAAAAAGCTTGGAATCGACAAAAAAGATATCCAAACGACCAATTACAACATTTCTCCTCAATATGACTACAAAAACAATACCCAAAAAATCATCGGCTACCAAGCCAATTCCAACGTGACGATAAAAGTCAGAAACGTGGATATTGCCAACGGCGTGGTCGATGCGGCAACTGCAGGAGGTGCTAATCAAATCGGCTTCATCAGTTTCGACGTAGAGG
>CAYHEJ010000113.1:0-3816 GCA_964355625.1 uncultured Gammaproteobacteria bacterium | reverse complement strand
TCCCTACACGACGCTCTTCCGATCTTTGGGCTTCCTCGGAAGAAAGAGCTTGCCATCCGAGCGACGGACCTTGTGCCTCCCCGGACACGCCGGGTAATTTGCCCTCCAGCCACTGTTCCATGGAAAGCGTGTCCGTTTTTTGCCCATTTATCCACCGGGGTATTTCTGCTCCCAAGGCTTTTGTCACATCGGAAACAAAAACATTACAAAACGTCCATACACCATCTGCTTTGTACCGGAGATTATTGGGATCATCGACATTGAAATAACGAATGATGTTCGTCAACCGTTCTGAGCCTGAAATTGATGCCATGACCGGCGACTCCAAAGGCAGCCATTCGCGATTAAGAAAGAGATTCTTTTTATTTTGTATCTTCCACACGGCATCCGTTTGAGATTGGTATTTGCCGCTTATCAAAGGCCTGGTTTCCAGAACAACCGTTTGACGAATGGGAGTCACTGGGGAAGTATTTGCTCCATGATCGTTGGATGCCGCAATCCACCCACCCTTCTTATCATTTGCTCGCAGATCCCATACGAAACCCGCAGCCAAAAGTTTTCCACTTTTAGTGTCTACATGGATATCTTTTTGCGCAACGCCGGGTGGCGGAACTACTTTCTGGGTAACATCATCGGCAAACTTTACCACCCAGTTGCCATTAATTTGTTGGATAATATGGGATTCATATGCAATGATGGGATTCGTTTCTCTCGATAACGCTGTGTTGAGTTCTTCCATCGTGCCAAAACGGGACAAGCCAGCTGCATCAGTCATTTTCACCGTATACGTGGTAATCTTTTCTGTATTTTTCACATACACGTCGTCGCTTGCAGATGCCTGAGAATATTCCAATATTGTCTGCATCATGGCGTACGTGAATTGGTTGAGAGGAATTTTGATAAGATGATTACCGATAGATTGAATGCCAGCTACTTGTGCCAAATATGAATCCGCGTATTTTCCGCTCGACTCTGTGGCGATGAGATATTGTTGCCCGGGAGCGCCATCAGTTCCTTTTTCATACCGCGTACCAACGATACTGACTGCATGTCCTACACCCAAAAGATCAGCAAGAAAATTCAGTCTCACGAGTTTTTTCGATTGAAGCGCGTCATTAATATAGGCCACAAGTGCAGCGTCAGTCTGATCATTCCGCGAAATGGTGTTGCTAAACATACTGGTATTCTTGACCGTTATGCGGGCAAGATATTGTATGATGACCTGTGGCTTTCCGTTGTCTACTCTTCTGTCGAGGATTTCGGTCAGTGTCTGACTTGTGCCATCGGGACCATTGGGATTCTTTACTTCAGCTATGATTGCAGAGAGCTCCTTTTCATTGACGATGATGCCTTCTTTTTGTAATACTTTCTCGAGGATAATATCGACAACCGATCTCTCATCACTTTGAGCATTTACTCCTCCATTATTCACAACGCTACGAAAGGGCATTTGTTTGAATGCTATACCAAAATGATCAATGAGAAACCTATTGTCAAGAACATATTCGTTCAGCTCAATAAATCCATTATTGGTGTCATAGCTCAATTTTCCATCTTTCTCGAGATAATCAGCCAATACCCATGGATGAATAGGGGCAAGCCCCTGGCGACTGCGAAGCGTGTTAATGACAGAAGCGAGATTGGTTATCGAGCACGTCGGACCCAACTGACGGATGAATATGTATTGATTCAGAAGATCCGGATCGACTCCTTCAATAGAAATTTGAGAATCGCCATTCCCTTCTATTAATCGTTTTGGTTTGAGCTCCGAATACGGCACCAGATTGGGTTCATCCGGAGTATTTGAAAATACGCTCACTAAATTCAAGAGTTGTTTATTCGTCAATATCGCAAACCGGGGAAACCGATCTTTACAAAACTCAATGGTGGCAGGATCCATTTTTTCCGGCGGTGTGTAAACAATGTAGGACATACCATTCACATCTGTTTGCGTCAGACACACTTGTTCCTGCTCTGTGGTGATGGGTACTATTTCGCTCTCCGGAGAGGCTCTGAGCGTCTGCGTTGTGAATCCTTCGACGGCTGTTACATTCACGAGTGGTACGTCTTCCACCCCTGAGACCCCCACATCATATCCACTCACAGCGGATCCTGCCGCAGAAACTGCAGGCGGCGCTGTAAACAGAAGAACGTTTCCTACATATGCGGTAACCAGAAGACCCGCGATCCCTGCCGTGGTAATGGCTGCACGGAACGATTTATTTCGAAATAGTGCACCAGCATTTCTCAATTGCAACCCGCCCTGCACCCGACGAACGCGCTCAGCCTTGGCCGTCTGCCGTTTCTTTTGATCGACTACAACGGCCGCTTTCGCTTCTTCAGCTTCACGGGTAGCCCGAGAGAGCGGAGTATCCGAAGCTCGCGGCATCTGACTTGCAGTCAGCGAAATAGAATTAGGCTCAACTTTCAAAGCGGTCCCACCAGAACCCTGACTCTGACTCCGACTCTGGCCAGCTGTCCCGACGCCAGCGCCTGATCCGGAAGTTGAAGGCGCGGAGGGAGGAGTGCTGGTTGTGGGAGGCGAACCGGGGGCGGAGGGAGGCATACTCCCTTTTGCCGGAATCACGGGAGGAGCAGCTACAACAGGAGGCGCATAAACAGGCCAGACAATCGGCGACAGGGATTGCGGTTTCTCTGACAACAAAGATGACAGAGCCTTGCGAAGTTCTGTATTCAAATCTTTATTGAATTTCTTTTTGTATTGCTTGTTCTGTTCATTTACCACCACGACTGCCTGATCGATGAGTCTACCCGTCATCCTGCCGGAATCCAATGGCGAAAGCGTCTCACCACCGGATTCCAAAATTGTACGGATATAGAATAAAATATCGTCCCGGATGAGCGATGCCATTTTATTAAAAACAGCAGTCATGATCGTATCAATTTCGTAGTCCTTAAACTTTTTTTCATTTTTCAAAAATGTACGGACTGCGTCATAGACTCTTGAAGGTGGTGACTCGGGCGACGCCTCTTGTAAAGCACGCTTTACCTGTGTAAGTCTTGGTGCTTCGTATTTTGGTTCATCCAAACTGGGAATAACCACTCCGGCTCCGAGTTGTTTCACGGCAAGCACAGCTTGTGTAGTATCATTATTATTAATATAGATACGCCCATAGCGATCCGCGAAGTCCTTTTCAATATACGCAATCACGGTTTCGTATTTTTGGGCAATAAACGGTTCCCTTCCCTGAAGTCCAGGGAGCATCCGGATATTGTTGGACGTTTGTGTCGTACGTGGTGAACTTATTCCAATAGGATCATCAAAATTATATCTAAGGTGCACAGGTTTTGAGCGTCCATCGGAAACACGTCGTATAAACGGATGATTCATATTGGATCTATCGCGATCGGCTCTGACTCTATTGTTGTTATATGCCGCACTATCCCCTGGCCAAAATACACGCATATTAAACACTCCCCGGAGCCCATCAAAAATGGCCAATGACTCCCCCGTGGTGCTTGCTAATGCTTGAGGTGAATCCGAAAGAATCCATCCAACAAATAACTGTGCGGTATGGGGGTCATCGAAACGAAGCGCAAAATATGTACTATTTTCAGGATTCCTATTTCCATTTAACCATCCGTATCCTTCTACAATATACGCACCATCGGCAGTCACTTTACCTACCAGAGAGATGGCTCCGCGAGTCTCTACTTCAGACTTCAATAGTCCTAATTGACGAGTTATGCCATAGATTCCCGTATCAGGAAATATTGAGCTACGTGCACTACTGCCGTATTTCGGTGTATTCTCAATATCAGCATAATATTCCTCCGTCACCCGTATCTGTGCGT
>CAYHEJ010000112.1:0-3829 GCA_964355625.1 uncultured Gammaproteobacteria bacterium | reverse complement strand
GGACGTGATCGTCACTGTAGCCATACACGTTTGCGCGTTTTTCATAATATTCCATGTTTTCCAAAAAATATATCGTTGGCTCACGTTTATTGCCTTCTCTTACCTTGACATTGCAAATAAGCTCAGTGATACCGGCAATTTCGCCGGTAGGCACCTTTAATCCGGTAAGATATGGTTTGATATGATATTTCTTCTCGTCAATGGTCCCGTACCGCGGCATGAAAATAGAAACCTCCGCTCCTAATTTTTTGAGCGCCTTGGGTAAAAAGTAGGCAACCTGTGCCAAACCGCCGATTGTCGCGTACGGAGCGACTTCAGCGCAGACGAATAATATCTTTATAGGCTGGGTTGTCATAGCTTCATTATACATCAATCTACTTCAAAGTATATCTTTTTCTCAGGACCAGATAAACAAATGTCATAAGAGCAAGTTGTCGTTTTATCCTCCAGGGCTCAAGTATGAGCCTCCATAACCATTTTAACCCAAAAGAATTTACCCATTGGGGCGGCCTGACAAGACGCCCGGCTATTTCATCGAACGCTCCGCCGACGGACATGAACACGAGAGGCAAGACACTCTCTTGCGTACGCAAGAGAGTGTCTTGCGAAGCTAGTTTTTCTATAAAGTATTCCTGTTTCGGGGATCCAAGGCCGACGAAAACGACGCGGACCCCTTTTTCGACTAACTTTTTGGCCAATCGATCAAAATACGCTTTATCTATATCTCCAGACAGTCCTGACGGGCCAATATACAATTGCGGAGCATCCATCGCCAACCCCCGTAAACGGGGATATTTTTGTCGTAAGCACTCAAAAGCCTTGATTGCTACACCTTGTCTCCCTCCGATAAGTGCCACTGGATAGCCCCGCTTGGATGACATATCTATCACGTCCTCCATAAACTCGACTCCGGGGATCACGTTGGAGACTGGTGAAGAAGACAAAACACGACTTGCCCAGACAACACCAACCCCATCCGGGATTGCTACATCGGCCTGATTGAGAAAATCGACAAAATGTGCATCAGTCTCTGCATAGACGATCTGCTCGGGATTTGGAGTGACTATAATCAGGGTTTTTGCTGTTTTTCGTACCCCGGATTCACAGTACTTCTTTAACAACTCTAAGATTTCTTTTTTAGAAGAATTTGTAATATTTATTTCCAGCACTTTTACCGTATGAAGACTCATAGTTAATTAATTATGCTATCATTAATCAAAATTTATAGCGTATTCAATACGACTCTAGGGTATAGATAAATACTATCGACAAAATCTATTATATAATATATTTTTGTCGATACTTCTATCCTATGGGCCCTATTACTTTTTGTTAATACTCCGTTTATACAATTCTATATTTTCGATCGCGACCCCCGTCCCCCGAACAACGCACAAGAGGGGCTCTTCCGCCACGTGACAGACGACCCCAGTCAGTTTAGTCATGAGTTTATCGAGATTACTTAGTTGGCTTGTCCCGCCGGCCATAACGATACCTTTATCGATAATATCCGCTGCCAATTCCGGAGGAGTTTCCTCCAAAACCGCTTTAACGGCGGCAATAATCTGATGCAGAACCGGCGCGATAGCCTCGGCGACTTCCGACCGAAATAGTTCGATCATCCGCGGCAAGCCCGTCACCGTGTCCCGGCCGCGGACTTCGACCGAAGAAGCAATCTGCTCTCCGCTTTCAGCTTTCAGCTTCTCTCCTACCAGCGCATCGCCGATGGTAATTTTGATCATCTCAGCCATCCGCTCACCAATAATCAAGTTGTATTTTTTCTTGATAAAGATGGCAATAGCCTCATCAAGCTTGTTGCCTGCCACCCGCGCGCTTTTGTGGACCACGACCCCGCCGAGGGATACCACAGCGGCTTCAGTGGATCCTCCGCCGATGTCGACAATCATGTGGCCGGAGGCTTGTGCAATAGGAATCTTCGCTCCTATGGCTGCTGCAAGCGGCTCCTCTATCAAATACGCAACCTTTGCTCCTGCCGAAAGCGTGGCGTCCAAAACCGCACGGCGCTCGACCTGCGTCACACCGGACGGCACGCAAATCATCACTTCGGGTTTGAAAAAACGGTTGCGGCCGGCAACCCGGTCGATAAAATAGGATAAGAGGGCCTGTGTGATGACGTAGTCGGCGATCACGCCGTCTCTCATGGGGCGGGTGGCGGTAATATTGCCCGGCGTCCGGCCAAGCATCTCTTTGGCCTCGTTTCCTACCGCAACCACACGATTATCGTCGACCGTGACCGCGACCACCGTGGGCTCGTTGAGGACGACCCCCTCACCCGCAAGCCAGACCAACGAATTTGCAGTGCCTAAATCAATGCCGATGCGTTTTGTAAATTTGCCAAACATGTAATTCGCATTTTATCACACTTGGCAGTATAATAGCGGGACCGCTTCATATGAAAAACCGCAAAATCCGGTCATTTCTGATATCTTTTGTTACTGTATGTTCGATTCTTGGCGTCTCTTTTGGCGTGATCGCCTACGGAAGGGGGTACCGTATAGACGTGAAAAAAAACTCTTTAAAACCCACGGGACTCATCTCGGCAACCAGCGACCCCATCGGCGCACAGATTTTTGTCGAAGGAAAACTCAAAACCGCGACGAACAACTCATTTGCCATCGAACCCGGATGGTACACCATCACGATATCCAAAGAAGGTTATATTTCGTGGCAAAAAAAGATCCGCGTGCAGGGAGAGATTGTGTCGCGGACAGACGCGTTTCTCTTCCCAAACAACCCCAGTCTGTCGCCCCTTACCAATCTCGGGATCGACCGGCCCATGCTTTCTCCTGACGGCAGTAAAGTCGCCTACGTGATCCCAAGCGCCCTGACAAAAAAAACCGGCATATGGATCTATGAACTATCCGAAGGGCCTCTCGGCCGCAATCACGATCCCATACAGATAGCCCCATATGACAGTACGTTTGACGTAACAACGGGAACGCTCACCTGGTCGCCTGATGGAACCCAAATACTGGTGGAAAAGAGCGGCATATACCGGCTGTATGAAGTGAGCCGGGCGGGAACTTTTAAAGATGTGACTTTAACCCGCGAAT
This sequence comes from uncultured Gammaproteobacteria bacterium, assembly GCA_964355625.1. GTDB lineage: Bacteria > Patescibacteriota > Microgenomatia > UBA10105 > UBA927 > CAYHEJ01. The sequence continues at coordinate 755 of CAYHEJ010000112.1, read as the reverse complement.
CACTGATAAAAGATTGGATGGATGAGCGCGCGACCAAAGACCGCCAAAAACTTGCCGGATTCAAGCCGCCTATTATCGATATAGCTACGTCAAGCGCAAAAATCATTTCACTGTCTCCGGACGAAACCAAAATTCTGTATGAAGCAACCGCTTCAGCCACTATCCCGCACGTGATCATTCCGGCTCTTATCGGTACAAACTCAACCGAAGAAATCCGTACGATCACGCCCGGAAAGATATACGTCTATGACAGCAAAGAAGACAGAAACTATTTTCTCTTAGACAAAAAAGAACTCACCGGCGCTTCCATTCACTGGTTTCCCACCAGCCGGCATCTCCTCCTGACTCTGCAGGAGAAAATCGATATTATGGAATTCGATCGCACCAATTGGGTAACAATTTACTCAGGACCGTTTGCGGATGGATTCGTGGCGCCGTGGAGCAACGGGTCACGCATTATCATCCTGACGAACCTCAACGGCGACGCCACAAGCCTGCCAAATTTATATACGGTCAATTTGAGATAATTAAAGTCGGGGTGGGCAGATTTGAACTGCCGACCTCTTCGTCCCGAACGAAGCGCGCTACCAACTGCGCTACATCCCGTTTGTGTTCGTATTGTACGAAAGTGCATGGTAGAATACAATCATTATTTGTTCCCGTAGCTCAATTGGATAGAGTAGAGGTTTCCTAAACCTCCGATGCAGGTTCGATTCCCGTCGGGAACGCAAAAAGAGGAGTTAGTCACCATTATC
>CAYHEJ010000111.1:0-3851 GCA_964355625.1 uncultured Gammaproteobacteria bacterium | reverse complement strand
AGAGTCCCGTACGCCATCCATGTCGTCATAAATCCGCAAAACATAAATGCAATCGCCCCAATCAAAGCCGCTGACTTACTTCTCTTAAGAGATCGTAAGAAAATATTCATACCAAAGCCGGCAAGAAGCGGCTGAAAAAGAATCAAGATACTCCACGCATCAATAAACGGAAGGATAAAAAAGAGCAAATTCATCGGAGAAAAAACAGCTGATTGGTAATTTGCAGCCTGTGGAGTACCGGAGAAACTATAAGGATTCCAAAGCGGTATTTCTCCTTTTTTCCATGTATCGATGGTTAATTTTTTCCATGGAAAGATCTGTGAGATAGTATCCGGCATCGCGTTGTTTTTTACCGGCATTCCGTACGAAGCACTCCAGGGTGGAAAAAACGTCACTAAATAGGTCGACGGGAACGGAATCAATCCTTTCAAAAAATACGGCGTAGAAAATATAAACCATAACGCGATAATACATAACGCCGGCCAGATTTTCTGAACTAATATTTTCATATAGATTTCTGCATCTCCCAAAGTTTCGCATACGTAATAAATATACTAAATGCCTGATATATACTTTCGATCAATCCCACTGTTCCCGCCTTCCATCCGCCCTCTGTAATATATGAATGTATAAACGCCGTCATCATGACCCGCAACAGACGCCACCCTACAACCGGCGGATGTCCTGAGCGGAGTCGAAGGATCGCCTCAAAAACAGACCATTCGTTCGTCTTGGCAACCATTTCTTCAAGAGTTCTGTGCGTATCATGAATAAAATTACTTTTCAATATTCCTGTTTCCCCCTTTACCACTGCGTGTTCATGCAGTATTCCTTCCCACCTAACGAGAGCGTTCTTCCGAATCAACCGAACCATACCATCACGCGTTGGCCAAAGTTTGCCTAAATAATAATTCTGACGTGGAATAAAATATGCGTTTATTCCCAGATCGCTTGAAACTATCTTTTGTACTTCATTTCTTAGCTCCTCTGTAGCAACCTCGTCCGCATCAATATATAAAAGCCACTTTCCTTTTGCGCGCATGGCACCGATATCACGAATCCGAGCAAAGTCATGAATTTTTTGTTCAATAACTATAGTCTTGAATTTTTGAGCAATCTTAGCGGTCTCGTCCGTTGAACCGTTATCAACTATGATTATTTCATCAGCCCATGCAACACTTTTAATACAACCAGAGATGCGAGATGCTTCATTTCGTGCAATAATTATAGCGCTAATTACATTCATATTGTTTCCCAAAACGACCAATACATGCATCAAGTACTGCTTTTCTACGGACAGATGATTGACCAAAAAGGAAACGTACAGCTTCTTTTGCCAACGCGAATTTGGTGCGGACCGGTGCATATTTAAAACCTAATAATAAGCGGTTTCTTGTGAAATAATATTCATGTAACGCATTTCCTGGTTTCCCTGATGAACCGGCATTCAGATGCCAAATAACTGAAGTTGGAATATACATAGTTGTATACCCTGCTTTTTGTATGCGAAGGCTCCAATCCAGATCTTCAAGATATAAATAAAAACGGTTATCTAAATTACCAACTCGCTGAGCTATCTCCGCTCTCACAATAAAAGAACATCCGGTAATAAATGCTGTTTCTTGGTTTTGGTCATATTGTCCATGATCCACCTCATCGACACCCCTATGCGACGCGTACATGTTGTCCCAATCAATGACACCGCCCGCATACCATATCACGCGTCCCCGGTCAGATTCTCTATACCGATCCCGGTGAAACTCGTGACCCGGGGCGAAGTAAATTTTACTTCCGCATGCACCAACTGCCGGGTCATCAAATGCCGATAAAAAAGATAGTACCTGCTTATCAACGATCGTATCATTATTTAAAAGCCAGATAAAATCTGCCTTGTGATTGAGCGCATAGGTAATCCCTAAGTTATTTCCACCGCTATATCCTAAATTTTTCCCCGTTTGAATCAGCTTAACATCTGGATATTTTCTTGATATTACTTGTACCGAATCATCTGTAGACCCATTGTCAACAACACATATATGAAAATCTATATGTTTTTTTTCAATTTTATGAAGTGAATCCAGACAAGCCAGAGTGTCTGTCTTTCCGTTCCAATTGACGATAACCGCAAATATCTTCTGATCGTTAGGGTGCTTGGTCATGCTATCGGGTGAATTTACGCTGAACTTTTCTTATGATTTGAGTGAAGACATTTTTCGTTTCTTCAATCATCATAGTTAATATCCAATACCGTGCCTCTTTCGCCCGAAGTTGCATTTCCTCTTCAATAGCCTTGGGACCAACATCACGCTGGGGGAATTTCTGCATTTCCCATGCTTTAGCAAAAACACAAAATGAATAAAATGCTTGAAATAAAGCTAACACCAATCCGTGTAAGCCATCTTTAAAACCCTTTTGGGCAAAATAAACTTTGAGGAAATCAGAAAAAGGAAATCGGAAAGCATCATACCAGCTTAGCTGATATTTCATATCTTGGAGTGAGATGGCTTCGCTTGTTGAAGCCCTATCTATTTTAGTCAAATACTGATGAACTGATTCATAATTATAATGTAGATACGGCTCTTTTAATTCACCTACTAATCCGTCTATTTTTATATATTCATGAATATGCACGCAGGGAAACAGACCTTTTCCACGTCTAAAAAGTCTCACCTGTTTGTCCGGCCACCACAACCCATGCTGTATCCATTTGCCAAATGAAAAATTCTTACGCTTTATCCAAAAGCCATCTTCAGACGAACGAGAATTAATTTTCTCTATTATTTCTTTCGCAAGCTCAGGGGTTACTTGCTCATCAGCATCCAAATTCAAAATCCAATCACTCTTTGCCTTCGCAAAGCCATAGTTTTTATTGACATTGAGCATCAACTGATTTGGCCGACTAAATATATGTTGTGTAAATTTTTTTGCAACTTTTATGGTTTGATCCAAAGATGTGTTATCCACCACAATTATTTCATCGGCAAAAGATACCGAAGTCAGACACCTTCCTAGGGCAAGTTCTTCATTGTACGCAGATATAACGACAGAGAGGGTTTGCTTCATATAGTTATGCGCGAGCCATGTGGATAATATCCATAATCCGCTGTTTCTGAGTCATCCAGATAACCCCTCCATATAGTATAACACCCGCCACGGCTACGATAATAAGTTGAAAGTTATTATAAGGAGAACCTCCCCGTGCAATAAAATACCATCCGGATTGAAGAAGTCCTGCCGCAAGCGGCCACTTCACCTGCGGAATAAAAGAAAACACCGCAAACTGTTTTGTGAGCCTGATGACTACCCCAAGAGACAAAGTCAATAGCAATAGTCCTAATGCAAATCCGTTAAATCCAATCAAATAAATAAAAATGACGGTCAGTATCCACGTAGCGATAGTCCAAAATACCATAAGCATCATGGTAGTTTTTATCTGGCCCACTGCGTTTAATGCATTCGTAAGGGGTGTTGAAAAACCGGCAAGAATGGCGGCAAGTACAAACAAAAAAAATGAAATAAGCGCCGGCTCCCATTTCCCGTATTTAGGAATCAGAGTTACGAGTGGTCCCACAAAAAACAGCAGTCCGACAGATATTGGAATCATGGTGACTGACAAACCAAAAAGCGTTTTTTCTATCGCCGTCCCAAGTAATTCCTTGGAATTCTGAAGCCGAGAAAAAGTCGGAAACGTAACCCGGATAACACTATCCATGATAAGCCGGAGTGGTACCTCTGCCCATTTTTTTGCCCACCCAATATACCCTACCTGGGCAAACGGAAGTATTTTTCCCAAAAAGACAATCATAAGATCATCTTTTAAGATCGGAAGAGCGTCGTGTAGGGAAAGAGTG
>CAYHEJ010000110.1:0-3871 GCA_964355625.1 uncultured Gammaproteobacteria bacterium | reverse complement strand
TGATACAACGAGGTGTTCAACTAGCACATTTTCCTCTGGATTTAAGTTTAGTACAACATCAAAATGCAAAAGTGCTTATCAAAAAAATGTATCCTCCATTGTCTCCTTTTTCTATCTTAATTCCAGGGTCAGAATGGACAATAGATGAAGCATGTTCGTTTCCTGAAGCATTGCGTGCTCTCTATCCGGATTCTCGCCTTAGTACGATCTATCCTCCTGGTGAATATGTTGTATGGATGAATAGAGATAGGATTTTTATTTATGACTGGTTAAAAGATACTTATCCTGAACCTTTGACCAACTTTTGATAAAGCGCAATATATTCTTTTGCACTCTTGTCCCAGGAAAAGTCTTGTTTCATACATGCCCCGATAAGCTTCTTCCAGGCTTCAGGATCCTCTTTCCACATGGTATGCGCCCGCGACATTGCATTTGCCAGTGCCCGGCCTGAATATTCATTAAACACAAATCCCGGCACCCCGTCGGTAACCGTATCAATCAGTCCGCCGGTTGCCCGCACGAGCGGAATGGTCCCATAGGCCATTGCAATCATCTGCGTCAAGCCGCATGGCTCAAATTTCGAAGGAACCAAAAGGACATCCGCTCCGGCATACATTTTTCTTGCCAGCGTATCATCAAACGCGTGGATAAACCGGACTGAATCTTTATGAACTTTGGAAAAATCCAACAACTTCCGCACGGTTTTCGGATCACCGGTACCCAAGAACACCACCTGCATGGCTTCTTTTTTCAAAATAGCCCCAAGAGCGTCAATGACAATATCAATACCTTTTTGCCGCGGTTCTATACGCCCAATGAACGCAAACAAAGGTACATGTATTTGGGGTAAACCGATTTCTTTCTGTAGTAAAGCCTTAAGTCGCGGCTTGACAGCAAAAACTGTTTTTGAAGAATACCTCTGCCCAATTGCGATGTCTGTTTGTGGATTCCATGATTCCGGATCAATCCCGTTGAGTATCCCTGACACATGGGTACGCCGCCTTTGGAGAACGTTGCCAATAGCATCTCGGCGAAACGCGTGTAAAATTTCTTTGGCGTACGCCCTCGACACAGTCGTGATACGATCGGCATATTCCAACCCTTCACGAAGAAAACTCACCTTATCACCTCGCGAACTTTTTATGATATGAAACAGATCCCGCGGAGCATACAGACGATCTATCACATCAGCGGCGACTGACCCCTGGTACATGAGATTATGAATGGTGATAATCGTCTTTGCCGAGGCCGGCATAAGCAAAGGCACGAGAGCAGTGTGCCAATCATGACAGTGGATAATATCAAAAGGCACCTTCAAAGCCGCTACTGCACGCGAATAAAACGCAAATCTTTCTTCAATTCCAGGCGCGTTATAATCGTTTAACAAAGGATGCCGGAATAGAAGAAGCGTGCCTCCGGCTGGTCCTAATGGTTTGGAAAACAAAAAAACTATTTCCCGCTTGCCGCCGAAATCGACTGACAATTCCCCCACTCCCCGTACCCCATCTGCATTTATCACTTTATAAAAGGGCAAAGCAACCGTCACGTGAATTCCTTTTTTTACCAGCGCCAGAGGAAGAGATAAGCTCACATCTGCAAGCCCGCCGATTTTAAACACACCAGCTACTTCACTCGTGACAAAAAGTATATGCATACTAGACTAATCCGAAGTGAGCTTTGTACACCGCGTCATTTTCTATTTTGTGGGCAATAACGTAGATAACATCATTCCCCATATCGCAATAGTCACGGAGAAAATTTATTTCTTTTTCACACGCGTACGGATAGATCCAGACACTTTCCTGGACATTGTAAAAACCTAAACGGCGGATCGTGGACCGGAAGATGTTGCGGAGCGCGGCTTTGTGGCGGGCCACATCGTAGATGACCATGCGCCATTTATTATCCCACTCTTTGGGTTTCCCGATTTCTAAATCCTCAAGCGTATACTTCAAAATCCACCTTTTCCCCCGGGGCGTGAGTATGTACGAGCGACCGATCTGCTCTACTAATTGCTGATTTTTCAGCCGTGCGATGGTCCGTTTGACGTAGTACGGGTTGTATTGGGAAAGTGCGGCAGTGTCAGGAGTTATCCCCGCGCCAACGAGACAGAGAATATGCCGGACGGGAGCATATGTATTGTCCCCCATATCTATTAACAGGTTTTCCAGTAGACTGTTTGCAACGACGGTAATCGATTCATCAGAGGGAAGTTTTATGTCTTCCGACAGATCCGCAATTTTATTACGTTTTCGTTTCATAGGTTACTATATATCTTCTCATATCCTTGGCTCATCGTGTCGACGGAGAAATGCGCTTCTATGTGCTTCCGGCAGGCCGAACGATCGATCTCGTTAATCCTGCCCATGGCCTCGACCAATCCGGCAATACCCATCTTTGGTTCCACGATAAAACCTGTCACGCCGTCTTTAACGATTTCCGGGACTGATCCCCGATTGTATGCAATCACGGGCGTGCCGCAGGCCATAGCTTCAATCATCACCATACCAAACGGTTCTTCCCACGCGATAGGAAATAACAGCGCTTTTGCGTTTCCAAGAAGATCAATTTTCTTCTTCACCGTCATCATACCGACTTTTTCAATGTTCGGATCATCCAAAAAAGGCGCGAGTGATGTTTTAAAATAGTCTGACTCTTCCCCCGAAGCCGGAAAATGAGAAGCCACTGCCAACCGCGAATTCGTGAGGACACACGCTTTCATCGCGTCCCCCAGGCCTTTCTCCGGCACCAACCGCCCCATAAAAACATACCGATTGTCGCCTCTTGGATGAAACGAATAATTTTCAGTATCAATTCCGTGATACACCGTCCCCTCAAAATTCAGCGCCAATCTCGACTTCCTCTGCGAATCACTAATAGAAACATAGTGGTGATGGATAAATTTCTGAAAAAGCGCGTATCCGAGAGTGCCCGGCTCAGGCATGGGATCATGAAGAGTGTAAACGACCGGACTGCCGCAGAGCGCCTGAAAATAGTGTGCCATAGCCACAGCGTACACATGGATCACATCATACCGAACGCTCTGGGCTTCTTTAAACGCCCGCGCAATAAGATCCAGTTCATAATCCCGTTTGATCAGGGAATGCTCCGGTGAAATCCCAGGTGAAATGAGGTTGAGAAATGTTTGATCCCCGGGCAATAGTTTCGCTTTCGTCTCGATATCGGGCGCTGTAGCGAACGTCACATCATGTCCCCGCGCGACAAGCCCGTCGGCAAGCCACAACGCAAGCTCCCGCGGCGCGTAAATCATATCGCTAAACGTCGGCGACATGTAGATGCTGGGAGATATAAGGAGAATTTTCATATCATGATTTTAATCGCGCAAATTCCGCGCGAAGAAGAAACAATGTTAACTGCTTCAGCGATTTTCTCACCTTCCGAAACTCATCATACGGTAAAACAGTATTTAAATCTTCCTGAAGTAATTGATCCGTAACATTGGTCTCAAATAATCCAATGAGGTGTTCGAAAAACTTCTTTGGCGTCTTACCGGTCCGTTCAAATAAAATAGCAGGTATGTACGAGTATCCGTTCATCAAAAATTGATAAATGTCGTACACATCGCGCCCGGCAACCACATGATGCTTCTTCCATCGATCAAGCGGGGCCACAAGTTTATGCGATACCATGCTCTCCCGCGTTTGGCATTGCACAACCCTGTCGATTTCAGGCAGTTTCCTGCTCTCATATGTCGTCGATGAGGCTTCCTGACGCATGGCGTCGATGTGGATAGTATTTCTCGCCCCCGCGGGCGCCTGATATTTCACAGAGAATACGACGGCAACCGAGCCTTCCGTATCAATGTGCATTTCCAACTCAGAAAAACAGTGTTTAAAATGAGTTCTTACCA
>CAYHEJ010000109.1:0-3872 GCA_964355625.1 uncultured Gammaproteobacteria bacterium | reverse complement strand
GATACCTATCTTGAGTCGCTCTCAAAAAAATACCGGCACGAGTTGGAACGGAAAATGCGCAAATTCGACCGTGAACATCCGGATAGCCAAATCATAAGAAGTACCAACCCTAGAGAAGATATGGCCATACTATTTCAACTTATGGAAAAAGATGAAGATAAAAAAGCATTTCTGACGCCGCAGATGAAAATATTTTTTACGACTATTGCAAAGACATTTGAAAAAACTATTGCTTTAGACTATATCGCAATTGGCGATAAAAATATTGCCGCTACTCTCTCTTTTCAATCCGAGGGTACATATTATTTATATAATTCAGGTTTTGATAAAGACTGCTGCAGCATCGCGGGATTTTATTTAAAAACAATGACGATTAAACACGCCATAGAATCCGGAATCAAACACTACAATTTTCTCCAAGGCAACGAGAGGTATAAATATGAATTAGGAGGAATTGATTTTCCCGTCTACAAAATTTCCATTAATCTGTAATCTCCCAAATGTGACCGTCAGGGTCTTTAAAATATGCAACCGTCTGGCCCCAGGGAACAGTTTTAGGTCCTTCAAATATCTTCACACCCTTTGCAATTAGCTCGTTACAAGCTTTTGCAACATCTGGCACTTGAAAACAGAGGACTACCCTACCTGTTGAGCCCATATATTTTTCCGGAAACATAACTGTAGCTTCATCTCTTTGAAATATCGCAAGCGACGTTCCTTCAAGCTTAAAATCAGCAAACTTTCCGTCTACACTGTTGACGATTAATCCTAAGATATCGCGATAAAAATGCATTGATATCTCAAAATCCTCAACCAGCAGACAATTCGCGAATAACTTTTGAAACATATATAGTATGTATACTAACATGAAATCGAATCGCTTTCCGATAGTCTTCATATTGTTGGGCTTAATCAGTTTTTTTATTGTTGGAATCGGCAACTGGATACTGTTTCCAAAACCAAAAACCCTGCATCCTCTTGCCATGCTCTCTGTGCCGGAAGAGCCACCAACGATTTATTTACCAGGTCCCTATGAAGCCGCCTATATCGAATCACCTGTGTTGGGAGCAGAAACGATCAATAACAGAGACATCATCACCTACATCAATGATGAACGGATGAAACGCGGAGCCCCGCCGCTTCATGAAAATAAAACGCTTGCACGAGCTGCACAAATGCGGGCCGATGTCATACTTAAATATCAAAACTTTTCCCATCAGGATCCATATGAACACATACAACTCGATTCCGTCTTACCACTTGTGAACTATCCGTTTGTCTATGCATCTGAAAATATCGGTATGGGAGATAATTCCGCCCACGCATTCGTCAATGGGTTTATGAATAGTCCCAGTCATAAGGCAAATCTTCTCAATCCCAAGCTTACGGAAACTGGCGTTGCAGTCGTCACCGGCGCGTACAATCAATACTGGGTCAATATAGCGGTACAACTTTTTGCGATACCCACCACCAAAGAACGTTATCTGGGATACCGAAAAGAAGATGTCGAAGAATATAAAAAAGTTCTCGATGATATAGAAGCACAACTGGCACTCTCAAGTGAAAGACTCCAAAACCTCGTGGGTGATGCGGAATATTATGAAGGGTGGCAAAAAATTCTCATCCGGCAAAGGGAAATCGTCGCGACACTGTATAACACCATGCTTGAAGAACAGCCATTCGTCAATAAACTCGTCACGCTTATCAGAGAATACAATACCAATTGGACTCTCGTACCGAAGCAAACAAAAACTTAGTCTTCAGTAGGTTCCGCCAATTCTAAATTCCTGATGGCGGGCAATGCGGGTCCTGCAATTCCCTGCATACTGCCGTACATGCCCGCGACCCCCGACAGTAAACGATTCACCTGCGTTTCCCGTAATTTCCATGATTTTTCAAATGCCGTGCGCTCACGGATAATTTGTTCCTGCATGTCCTGATACGTCTGCGTCATTGCTTCTACCTGTTGGGCAAATTCATGACTGGTTATATACGTATAAAGTGATTCTGCTTTCGTTTGTTGATTTTGAGCAATCATTTTTTGCCTCGCGGAATCAAGAAGTGCTTTTCGAAGAAGCATGGCAAGAGGCATTGCGAGTTTCGCGCTTGCTACCCACACGCCATCTTTCAGCCCAAGTCCTGTTTTTATATCTTCAGGCAGTGTTTCTGAAACGATCGCAGGAATATGTGCTTTATCACTACGCATATCTTCTTTTAATTTATCGATCCAGCTGTCGCTCCAGGCTTTTGTTCGTTTGAATTCCCATAATATCCGTCCGCAATCCATTCCCCGCGGGCTTCGCACGATCTGCCGTACATCTGCTCCCAATACACCTTTGCCAATCGGTTCAATCGAGTCGCCCGGAAATTCCCGCTTGAGAAGATCTTCCAAATCCAACTCCTGTACTTCTCCCTGAAGTTGCTGCGATCCTTGCGTCGCTTTTCGTTGGGCATCTTCCAAAGATTTTTTAAGATCATCGATGATCTTATCTTTATCCTTCTCTTTCAGCCTTTGGGACTCTGCCGCTTCTTCTAATGTTTTTTGCCTGATTTTTTCCCGTTCTGCATCCATTTGCCGCTGTTTATCCAGTTCAAACGTCCGGCGTTCTTCATCGAGTTTATTTTTTTGTTTCCGCAGTTCCAATTCACTATTCTGTGCTACTGCTAATTGCTTTTTCATCTCGCCTATTTCTTTCTCATGTTTTTCCTGCTGTTCGCCAAGAATTTGCTCTTCCATCTGATGAGACAACGCTTCGGATATTTCAATTGTTTTTTTGCAATGCGGGCAAATGAGTGTCGTTTGCATAGTGTCGTATTATACCAACTATTCGTTCACAGCCGGATCACGCAACTCACTACTGATAAAAAACGACGTGAGCAATATGATAATCCCTCCGATAATCATATTCACGGTGAGTTGTTCATGAAAAATTACCACGCCGAAGATGACTGAAATAACCGTATCAAATGTCGCAAGCGATGCTACCGTCGGGCCGACTTTTTTTATCAGTGAAAAATACATCACAAACGCGACAACCCCGATCATGACGCCTGATACTGAAGCCAGTGAAACTTGCCAGAGTGCCGGAAACGGTTTATTGAAAAACAGAAATGGCAAAAATATAAAAGCTCCCACAACATTTTGATAAAAAATTGTCTCAGTCTTCGAATATCTCTGCAATTCTTTTTTGAATATGATCATAGTAATTGAATAAATAGCGGAAGAAAGAATCGCAATACTCATACCCAAAAAATCTTTGTTTGCAAATGAGATCGGTTTATTACTATACAGCACGCAGATCCCGATAAAAGCCGCGATGAGGAGTAATGATTTTTTCACTGTCATTTTTTCTTTCAAAAACACAATACTGAATAAAAATATAAACATCGACGTGGTAGATGCAGCAAGCGTCGCGTTGCCGATAGTCGCCATATTAAACGCGATAAAATATAAAAAAAGACGGAGCGCATTGAGTGCAGAGGCGATAAGCAGAAGCATATTATTTCCCCTGAATAACCGTACCCGATTCATTGATAAATACATAAACAACACGACAGTCGGCACGGCCAGCCGGAAAAACGCCAACGTTGTCGACGGTAAATGGAGAAATTTTACAAATGTCCCCGATGTGCCGAAAATAAAAGACATCAAAAACAACTCAACATACGGATTCATACTACCCCTCTTTCATAACATACTGATGAAGTGACTTTCTGATTTCATTATAATCCGGAATAACTTTTTCCACGAGTTTCCAAAACCGCGGGCCGTGATTGTGTTCCTGCAGATGGCAGAGTTCGTGGACCACGACGTAATCCAACGCTTTGGCGGGCACACGGATAAGTTTATAGTTAAACTGAAGATTCCCCGC
>CAYHEJ010000108.1:0-3878 GCA_964355625.1 uncultured Gammaproteobacteria bacterium | reverse complement strand
GATCCGGGCAAGGTAAAAGCGTATATCGAAATGAATCTTCCCGTCATTATGTCCCGGACGTCCAGTATCATGCCCTATATACAGAAGTTTCACGCCGGTGAGATCATTGAGAGAACTCCGGAAGCACTGTGGGAAGCGGTGTCTAAGATTACGAAGGATTATTCCGGATATATTTCCGGCATCGAGCGTTTCAATGCTCATTTTTATTTTGAAGACTATTACGCTAAAAAATTTGTTCACTTAGAGAACGCATGAAAACAGATCTCAAATATCATAATGCACATCCTGCTGTGAGCGTCGTGTTGCCGACGAGAAATGCTGCAACCACGGTCATGTCTGCGCTCAAGTCGCTTCTTGAGCAAACATATCCGATCTGTGAAATATTTGTCGTGGATAACGTTTCAGGGGATACGACTTGCGCCCTTGTGGAGCAATTCGCAAAGACTTCGAGGATACCCATTACCCTCATCAGGCAGAAGCGAGATAAAGCGGTCGGTTCAAGTTTTAACCTGGGAGTTAAAAGGGCAAAATCCGAATTCGTCGTCCTCATGATGTCCGACTGCGCGCTTCCGAGTCCTGATGAGCTAACCAAGCTCGTTAGGCCGCTGATTACCGATAGAACGGTCGGCGCGACATATTCCGCTTCAGTATTACCTATGTCTGTTTGGATCGGATACAATTTTTGGGAGAAGTTTTGGGCAGCACGGATGGTGGAAAATTATTCATCACTGATGGTACTTAAGTTTGACTGTGTCAGAAGAAGTGCATTTTTGGAGGTGGGTGGCTTTGACGAGATCAATTTTGGCGGCGATAAGGCGATTGGCGGAGAAGACGCGGATTTGTCTAATCGTCTGAAAAAAAAGTGGCGCATTGTGCCTACAAAGGCCCGGAGTCTGCATATACACTATTTGGCACAGGATTACTCTCTCCGGGATATGGCGCGGAGCAGAAAACTTTATGCGCGATCATATGGTAGGTTTTTACGAAAAAACGCACGTGAGGATATTCGCGCATCCATTATTTTTTTCGTAAAACCATTTCTTGCGATTATGCCGTTTATTCCGAGATTGACCATTTTGGGGTTGGTCATTTTGGTTACATTTTCGTTTTGGTATACCAAGATAATGTTTTTACACCAATCGACACGTCTTGATGGTAGAATAACATTGGTGCCGTTCATAAACATTTTTTTTGTATACTACGAAACGTATTGGCTTATCCAAGCATTTTTATCATACAAGGCGCCAATAAAGGAGGAAAAACAATGAAAACGATCATTTTATGCGGTGGGTTAGGCTACAGGCTGAAGGAGGAGACGGAGTTTAAGCCTAAGCCGATGGTGCTCATTGGTGGTAAGCCGATTCTCTGGCATATCATGAAGATCTACGCCCACTGGGGGTATAACGATTTTGTCATTGCTTTGGGCTATAAAGGCAATGCTATCAAAGAATATTTTCTCAATCAGAAGTATTTTGCGAACGATTTCACACTGGATACAAAAGAAGGAAGAACAAAAATTCATAAAAATGGAAATAGTTCGGAAGAGGACTTTCATATATCCTTTGTGGATACGGGTGAAGATACCCTACCGGGTGAGCGGATTCTGCGCGTCATGGATTACATTCCGGCTTCAGATGAGCACTTCATGGTGACCTATGGAGATGGGGTCTCGGATATAGACATACAGAAACTCATATCATTTCACAAAAGTCAGGGTACGGTGGGCACTATCACTGGGGTGCACCCACACAGTAAATACGGATTATTAACCACTGACGACCGTGGCGTCATTGTGAGCTTCACAGAAAAACCGGCACTAAAGGAATTTGTTAACGGAGGATTTATGGTATTTAAGAGGGACTTTTTTAATTATCTCAATCCAAAGGAGTATGAACACGAAGCACTCAAACGGCTCGTCGCTAAAAAAGAGTTGTCCCTCTTTACTCACAGTGGGTTTTGGCAATGTATGGATACCTATCCGGACGTTGATCTCCTCAATAAATTATGGCTGACAGACCCAAAATGGAAAATATGGTGAACAAAAGAGTGCTCGTGACCGGTGGAGCTGGATTTATCGGAGGACACCTGGCGCAGGCTCTCGTGCGTCGCGGATATTCTGTATGCGTTTTAGATATTCAGAAACCGGGCAAGACATATTTTTTTCTTGAACATCTCGATTCTTCGGTTGATTACCGACGGATAGATATCCGGGATGGTTCGGCGGTAGACCGCATTTTTGAAGAGGTGAACCCGGATTCAGTTATACATTTAGCCGCTTTTCCTGTGGTTGAAGAGGCTTTTATAGATCCCAGAGGTACATTTGAAACAAATATCATGGGATCAGTCAATATTTTAGAAGCGTGCCGGAAACAGAAATCAATCCGTCGGGTAGTCATAGCTTCCTCAGATAAAGCATACGGCAAAACAACTCGGGAATACACAGAAGAGTCGCCGTTGCGGGGTGATCATCCGTATGACGTTTCCAAATCGTGCGAAGATCTCATTGCATATACATACTTTAAAACATACGGATTACCGGTCGCTATCACACGATTTGGTAATGTATACGGTGAGGGTGACCTCCATTTCGACCGTATTGTGCCGGGTATTTGTCAATCATTAGCTCTCGCTAAACCTCTGAGCGTCAGAAGCGACGGAACATATATACGCGATTATATCTATGTTCAGGATGTAGTACGTGGATATTTGCTGCTTCTTGAATCCTCTGACGAGGTCAATGGCGAAGCGTTTAATTTTTCTTCACAGGATACGTATTCGGTGGTCGATTTAATCAAAAAAATGGAGGAATTATTGCAGCAGAAAATACCATATCGTATTCAAAATTCAGCAAAAAATGAAATACCATATCAGCATCTCAATGATACGAAGGTGCGGATTTTAGGCTGGAAACCAGTTTCTACCTTAGAATCGACGGCTCAGAAGGTTTTTGAGTGGTATAAAAAGTACGTATGAGAACTGTATCCGCAACTGATTTGGATGAATTGGTGAAAAAAGCAAGATTGAGTCCCCGAAAAAGGGCACATCTTCTGCTTCATAAGCATAGCGATGCGGTGCTTAAACTTGTGATGGCTATGGAACCGGGGACGTACGCTCAGCCCAACCGGCATCCGGGGAAAGATTGCCAGGAGCTCTATGTTGCGTTACGGGGATCATTTCGCATGCTTTTTTTTGATAATAACGGCAATATTACGGAATCAACAGTCATTAGTCTGGTGGGTAAACACATTATGGCCGAAGTTCCTCCAATGGTTTGGCACACCATTTATCCGCTTGAGCAGGGATCGGTGACTATGGAAATAATAAAAGGGCCGTACGACGAAAAAATATTTAAAGAATTTGCATCATGGGCTCCTTCAGAGAGCGATCCGGCTCGCGAAGAATATTGTAGAAATTTTCTCACATCGTGAAATCATTTATATTATCGCAACGTCCGTTAGTGGTCGCTATTTCCCTGATGTTATTTATTTTGCCGTTTTTTTGGTTTAAGCCGGGAGAAATGAATATTGGTGGCGACGGAGGAAGACTTTATTTTTATGATCCTGTGGATATATTTATTCATTTAGCATCATATGCTGTTATGCCTTTCGGTACAGGGTCAGTGTCTCCATTATTTCACTATTTACCACTAGTAATAATACTCATATTTTTGAAGTCTATAATAAATTCTCCTTTTCTTCTTATTGCACTCTATAGCGGAATGAAAATTACGATCAGTTTTCTTGCCGTGTATGGCATTGTGAATGAATTTATAGGCAACAGAAGCACGGAAGATAAACACACCTTGGTCGCCGGTAAGGTAGCTTCAATTCTTGCCGGATTATTTTATGTATTCAATCCTGCGATGACGGAAAATTATG
>CAYHEJ010000107.1:0-3885 GCA_964355625.1 uncultured Gammaproteobacteria bacterium | reverse complement strand
TATCCAACCGGGTTAGTAAAAGTGCTTTTGGTTAAATGCAAGGCTTTCGCTTTCTCATTCATCGCGGCAATAAATTTGTCTACGCCTCCGGGATAATGTTCCGCAAGCGCATACGCCGCATCATTCCCGGAATGAATGAGCGCTCCAAAAAGAAGATTTTCGACAGTAATCCGCTCGCCCGGCACCAAACCCATCGCCTGACCGCTATTCATGACATTTTTCACCGTAACGATATCATCCAAACTGTAAGTATCAAGAGCTACTAATGCAGTGAGGATTTTGGTTGTCGAAGCGGGGGCCAATAACTCTTCCTCATTTCGTTTATATAAATACACCCCGGATCCTATATCCAATATGACGAGTCCCGAAGCAGTCACTTCGCCCCCCGGATAGACACCGGTACGGTTCACCGGGTATGGGGCAGGAGGAGGAATGGGAATAGGAAGTTTACGTTGAGAAGGTTTATCCAGTAAACGCCCGGACGTATACACGTTTTGGCCGGGAGTAAAGAGTATAAATAGTCCAACAAAAAAAAGAAAGACTATTTTGTCTCCTTTTGAACTGTACCATCTTTTTTTGATGGGCTCTGATATTTTTTTCTTTTTGGGCATTATTTTACTGATATCCCAACTTCTTTTAACTGATCAACTGTAGCCTCGCTTGGAGCATTCAGAACACTCGTAAGTCCCGAAGAAGTTGCCGGAAATGCCATAACCTCGCGGATACTCGGTTCACCAAGAACAGTAAACAAAAAGCGGTCAATACCGGGTGCAATTCCCCCGTGAGGAGGTACTCCGTAGGTGAAAGCCGTAAGCATGTGTTCAAACTGACTTTTTTGAGCACTGCTAAACCCAATAAGGTCGAATACTTTTTCCTGAATCTCTCTCTTGTGAATGCGGATACTTCCTCCTCCTACTTCAAACCCATTCAGAACCAGGTCATGCTGTAAACCGCGGACTTTAATGGGATTGGATTCCAAAAGGGCGATATCATCGGGGTGGGGCGCCGTAAACATGTGATGTGAAGGAGCAAATACCGCACTCCCCGATCCATGATAAAAATCTTCCTCGGATTGTTCGGTAAAAAGCGGAAAGTCGACGGTCCAGGAAAATGCGAGTTCATCCGGATCATTTTTATTTTTACGCAGATCCGGTTTATCCGTCCCGTATTGTGCAATAGCATCTTTATGGGAAATTCTGGGCCAGGGAGACTCCTGAATATGTTTTTCGGGAAACAGTTTGGCGATTAATTTTGAAAAAAGATCTTCAGTTAGCTGTAAAATATCCTCCTGGGTCACAAAAGACATTTCTAAGTCCAATTGGGTAAACTCGCCGTATGCGCGGTCTTTTCTGGGATCCTCATCGCGGAAACACCGGGCAATTTGAAAATACCGTTCCAATCCCGCAACCATCAATAGTTGTTTATACTGCTGGGGCGATTGCGGAAGCGCATAAAATTTCCCCTTCTGAAGCCGTGACGGCACGATAAAATCGCGGGCGCCCTCCGGCGTCGTTTTTGTAAGAATGGGAGTTTCCACCTCTACAAAATCAAGAGCGGCCAGATAATTCCGGATAAACATTGTCGCCTGCGAGCGAACCCGCAAATTCCGGGTCATTCGCGGCCTGCGAATATCGATGTACCTGTATTTGAGGCGTGTTTCTTCATTGATATCCAGTCCATCGGTGTCGATAGGAAACGGGAGCTCGCGGGCTTTATTTACTATCGTCAAATTTTTTACATCCACTTCAATCGTACCCGTTTTCAGCTTTGGGTTGACCATGTTCTCAGGTCTCTTTTTTACCGGACCCATGACCTCCACGACGTCCTCCGGACGGGCATCAGCAAGCTCTTTAGAAGAAACCATCTGCACAATTCCCGTGCGGTCACGAAGATCCAGAAACATGATTTTTCCGTGATCACGCCTACTGTGTATCCAGCCCTTGAGAAGAACTTCCTGACCAATTTTTCCGATCGTATTGACTGTAAGCGTACGTTCCATACCCATCATCATAGCAAAAAACTTCAAACACGGATATCTTTAATTTTCAATTGAAGCCGGGTATTGCCGTTCCATGTATTCATATCCAGACAATAGGCAATATCAACGGGTTTATCCCGTAGCGATGTCTGCATGCTTCCTAAACCAAACGCAATTGCATCCACAGTCGTACTCCCTTGTCGAATCTTTAACTTCATGTGTTTCCCATCTTTTCCAACAAGTCTGCTATCTAAAACCTCAACTTGCGATGTTGAAAATACCGGCTCAGGATTACCAATACCGAACGGCTCAAAATCACGAAGTGCCGTCCAAAGTTCTTCATCTGCTTGACTTAATGGAATTTCCGCATCGATTCGAAGTGAACGCGTAAGTTTTTCTTCATCAAGCTCCTTGTCTGCGAGTTCGAGAAGTCGATGTTCTAATTCTTCAAGATATTTTGTCTCCACGGTAAATCCTGCAGCCATAGGGTGGCCTCCGACGTCAATGAGAATATCGCTGCAGCTTTTGATCGCCTCAACGATATTAAATCCCGCAATGGATCTGGCTGATCCTTTAGAAATGAGTTCTCCTTTTGACAGCACGACAGACGGCCGATAAAACTCTTCGACTAACTTTCCTGCAACAAGTCCAATAATTCCTGGGTTGTAGGATTCATGAGAGACAAATATGAGTTTTTTACTCAAGACACTCTCTTGCGTACGCAAGAGAGTGTCTTGCAAAACTTCGCATGCATGCGTCACCGTTTCCTCGGTTAGTTTTTGCCGATCACGGTTAGTCACACCTAACTTCTCCGCAAGAAACATTGCTTTATCTTCCTGTCTCGTACATAAAAGACGGAGTGCATCCATAGCATGGACCAGTCTCCCCATTGCATTGAGTCTTGGCCCTAAAACATGGGATATATCATAGGTTGAAAGAGCACCTTTTATTAATCCTGCCTCTCTAATAAGTGCATTAAGTCCTACCCGCTTTGTGTTATTAATAACGGCGAGTCCATATTTGACAATCGACCGGTTCACTCCAACCAGAGGAACGAGATCTGCAATAGTCCCCACAGATGCCAGAGCAACGTGTTCTTCGTTGGATTGACCGCTTAATTCTTTGGCTACAAACCAAGAAACTCCCGCTCCGCAAAGACCTGTCGTATGCACAATGATACAATCGGGTAATTTTTCAGGTTTCGTGTGGTGGTCAGTGATAATAACTTCAATACCTAGAGATTTTGCATAAGCTACCTTCTCCCATGCGGTAATTCCGTGATCGACAGTAATAATAAGTGTTGGATTATATTGAGCTTTGACAGCATCGATACCTTTTTGGGACAACCCATATCCTTCATCTACGCGATGGGGTATATACGGCATGACCTGTGCTCCTAAAGCGTGAAGCGTTTCCCACATGATCGCCCCAGCTGTGATACCATCTGCATCATAATCGGCATAAACAACGATTGATTCTTTATTTTTTATAGCCGCATGTATTCTCGTCAGAGCATCTGTGAGAGATTTTTTGTGAATTCCAACGTCTTTTGGGGTCAACGTGTACGGATCCGGCGGGTGAAGTGTCAAACCTCTATTTTGAAGGAGAAAAGTAATAACATCCTCAGCTTTGTTTTTTGAAATAATCTGCCACTTCTTCATGAGTCATATGATATCATAGGGGCATCTATGATAAAGCTCCCAAAAGAGGCACAAGCACTCGTTGACACATTTCAGACTAACGACTACGAAATATATGCCGTAGGGGGATCTGTACGCGATTTATTGATGAAGCGCCCGACCCACGGATGGGATTTTACGACCAACGCAACGCCTGAAGAAATACTAAAATTATATCCTGATAGTTTTTATGATAATGCGTTTGGTACCGTGGGAATTAAAATTCCG
>CAYHEJ010000106.1:0-3900 GCA_964355625.1 uncultured Gammaproteobacteria bacterium | reverse complement strand
GATAAAATTAACGAAAAAGTGACCGGCGAGGTAACGTTGCGGCTCTTTAAAGGACATGCAACCGTTGTAGCTCTCACGTCGCCCTTTGGGCTCCATCACGCATCATTTAACCGTGGAGAGGGAGCCGCCTACAACATACAGGATTCGGCGCCGTTTATCGAGGTCTACGGGATGCAGGCCAGGCTCGCCCAACAGCGGGCAGAGAAAGCTGCGTTTGTGTCAATCGGTAAACTTGAACAAAAAAAGAAGCTGTTGCCGTCCGTCAAGAAGCTTGCGGAGTTAGGGTATCAACTGTTCGCGACGGATAAAACGCACGCATTCCTCATGGAGCATGATGTTCCCAATCTTCTTGTGCATAAAATCAGCAATGGCGGCGGCAAACCCAATCTCAAACAGATTCTGTCCGAACGGGGATTTGATCTCATCATTAACATTCCTTCCGGAAGTCACGAGCAAAAGGAACATACTGATGGGGCGGTCATCCGCAAGCGGGCCGTTGAGACAAAAACCCCGCTTTGTACGCAAGTGGACGGTGCCGATCACTACATTGATAAATTATACCGGGTACGGTTTGGGAAAATATAACAATGAGTAAGAGAGATAAAACTATTTTGATCAAAGATGCGGATTATATCGTCACGATGGACAAGGCGGATCGTATCCTCAAGAGCTCGTCGATTTTTATTCAGGGTTCTAAGATTGTCGAGGTTGAATCCAAGCGAACGCGTGCTGACCGCGTGATTTCTGCACGGGGAAAAATTGTCATTCCGGGACTGGTCAACTGCCATCATCATATGTTCCAGTGTATGATGCGCGGGATGCCGGAGCTTCAAAATCAAACGATTGACCGATGGATAAACATCGTCTGCGAAACGACGAAAAAGATGGATGCAGAAGCTATCTATTATTCAGCGCTTGCCAATATGGCTGAGTTACTGCTTTATGGTTGTACGACGACCACGGATATGCTGTATTTATTTCCCAAAGGCAAGAAGGGTTTTTTTGAGGCCACAATTAAAGCCGCGAAAGATATCGGAATCCGATTTCATCCGTATCGGGGAAGTATGAGTTTGAGCCGAAAAGACGGGGCCCTATTTCCCGATGACGTCGTAGAGGACAGTGATACGATTGCGTCGGAAACGGAGTCCATGATTCGTAAATATCATTCTCCAGATGATGATTCTATGGTGAAAGTTGGAATCGCTCCGTGTACGATATTTACGAGTTCATCAAAGGATTATGAAAACGCTGTACTTTTGAGCAAACAATACGGTGTTAATCTTCAAACGCATGTGTCAGAGTCAGAATTTGAAAACGAGTACACCATGAAAAAGTTTCATAAACGGCCCATTGCGTATCTCAGTGATCTCGGGTGGGAGGGTGGAAGGGTAAGCTTTACGCATTGTATCAATATAAATGCAAAGGAAATAAAATCGTTGGCAGCTGCAAAGACAAACGTCGTGCATTGTCCCATATCAAATGTGAGATCCCCAATAGGTGAAGGTGGAATTGCGCCAGTGTATGAAATGCTGAAACAAAAAGTGAATGTCGGTATTGGTGTCGACGGAAGCGCCGGAAACGATTCATCGAATGTTCTCGAAGAACTTCGTTGGGCTCGGACGATGCAGGGCGCACGAAAAGAAAGTACCTATCTGAAATCAGGTGACGCACTCGCTATGGGAACCATACATGGCGCAAAAGCGCTGAATTGGGACACAGCGATAGGGTCTATCGAAACAGAAAAAAAAGCAGATCTCGCTATTTTTGATTTGGGACATAACATAGAATACGCAGGTGCTTATAACGATCCGATAACGGCACTGATTGCATGTCAGGCCAGAAGGGCTGATACCGTACTAGTAGATGGGTCTGTAGTTGTTAGTCATGGACAGTTAGTGTCAATGTCAGAAAATAAATTTATAAAAAAATTAGTGGAATATCGGTTTTTTTAAATTTTAAAACAATGCCATCTTTACTCAAAGAATTATCTGCTGAACAGGAAGAAAAATATTTAGAAATGTTTAAAACTCAAGGGGTTGCATTTCCAGATGAGCGGTTAGCAATGTTTAAAATTCAGGCAGAACCAAAAGATCTTTCAGGTTTGAATCTTTTTTATGAAGCACTCGATAGTGGCGTTGTTCAACCAGGTGATGTAGAGGCTATGGAGGTTTCCCGTACTCGTCGATGTCCATTAAAATGTATAAATTGTTTTGACTCTGCTGATAATACGCAAGCTCAAATCACCGCAGGATTAATGCCGAGAAAAGAAAATAAAGCTACGCTTAAAGAATTTAAATCAATTATTCAAAAAGGATATGATTTTGGCATCAGGCATATCATGCATATTGGTGGAACTTTAGATTATTTACCGGAATTATCTGATTTAATGGCACATACCATTGGATTAGGAACCGATGCGGTTGCTGCATTTTTTTCTGATGGTATTCCTCAGTTAAAAAGACCCACCGGACAACCGAGCAAGCTCTTGAAAGAAAATATTCGTCATGGATGGATTACACATCCACAAACCAGAATTCATGTGTCCATGGATCGTCCGTACGGATTCGGAAGTCCAGAACCTAGAGATCTTATGGCAGATGACACACCTATCCCGGATGGTGAGAGCGAAAGTTTGGATTCGAGGACACTGAAGTCTCAATCTGGAGCTGTATTTGCAAAACGATTAATTGAGCTTGGAGCTGCCCGTGTTACCGTAAATACGGTAATTTTTCCAGAAAATCTACACACCGTGATGGATGTTTATCGACAAGTGTGCCAACTTCAGGACTATGCAAATCGAATGGGTAGTAAAACGAGAATGCAGTGGACATGGAGTGATCTGATATGGAGGGCCTATCAAGCGCGTGGAGACGACCCTTCTGATTATCCACGTTCTCGTTCAATGGGACATGAGCAAATGCCGGAATATAATCGAATTATTCAAAGTATTTGGGACGATACCATCAATCGAATAGCCAGAGGAGAACCTCGAATTGCGGCTAACTCTGCAGGATATTTTGCATTACACGCAATAGGTGATCCTATGAATCACGATCTTGTAGTCAATCAGGGGATTTTATATCCGGACGGCAAGCCGTTAGTTGTTGACGTGAGCCCCGCGGGTAACTGGGGTTGGGATCCGATGTCTCCAAGATTGGAACAAATTAGCAAAATGAGAACGATTTATGGCTATTCTGATAGGCCATATAAAAATGAACATAATCCTTATGTTCCTTATGTACCGGAAGGCACAGAATGGTTTCCTAATATTGTTTCTACATAAATAATATGGATACAAAGCTCGCCCAAGCAATTGTTGATCTCAAGATTCCATTTTTTGGCGAGAATCTGAAAAATAAGAAAGATTCGAGTTCGTGCATGTTTGATCCCCGTAAATTACTATCTTCCCCGGAGCTTCTGAAATACATCGGCAAACGGATGGCCCATGTGGCGCGAACGAAATGTCATGGAAATACCCTTATCGGATTGGCGACCTCCGGTATCGCATGGGGCGCGGTTTGCAGCATCTATTCAGGATTACCGTTTCTCTACATACGAAAGAAACTTGAGAAGCAGATGAGCAGTAAATATATTGAAGGGGTTATTCCAAAAAAAGCAAAATTTATCCTCGTCGATGATCTTATTTTTGCCGGAGAAAGCAAACATGAAGCAATTGAAATCATTAAGGATCATAATTTGCAAGTTACCGATATCATTGTCGTCATTGATCGTCAGTTACAGCGGGTGAAAGACGGACCGCCGGTTGAGCATAGACATAATATCCAACTGCATGCTTTAATCACCATGCAGGAAATAGTCTTGTATATGCAGAAAAAGAAAGCTATAACCAAAGAGCAGATGACAAATCTTGTGAACGATTATCGATTATATGAACGATGG
>CAYHEJ010000105.1:0-3907 GCA_964355625.1 uncultured Gammaproteobacteria bacterium | reverse complement strand
ATATCCCACCCCCTGCTCCCGTTCTTTACCCGCATGGGCGATTTTGATGGTCAGCTCTTCACCCGGAATAATCGAAAGCTTTAATGCCTGAGCTATATCAATGACGCTCAAAACTTTGACCCCTTGCGCTCGGGCAATATGTGCGAGGTTAAAATCGATAGTAATGAGTCTGATTCGCCATTTCTTGGCCAATGCGACGAGCTTGTGATCGACTTCTTTTACATCCGCCGGATCATCAGTAATCACTTTTATTTTCAAAAGCGGGTTTGTCCGCTGCCATTTCAGCTTTCCCACCACATCCAGCCCCCTTCTTCCCTTTGCCCGACGCAAACTATCACTGCTATCTGCAATATGCTGTACTTCACCTAAAATAAATTGAGGGACCAGGAGTGTCCCCGTCAAAAACCCGCTGTTGACGATCGGTAAAATTCTTCCGTCGATAAGGACACTCGCGTCCACAAGTATGGGGTGATCTCCCAAATCCGGTTGTTTTTTTTCAGGCTGGCGGAACCGCTGAGTCGTAAACCGTCCAAACGACGTCAACCCTTTGACGATTTCATCGGCAAGTGCTTTGGTAAAGGCTGCTGTGGTGATTTTATCAGTCTTATTCTTTTTCATCACAGGAATTGTAGCATAATCAGACGAGGAACTCTTTGGGATAAAAACGGTCAAAAGAGAATATCTTGTCTATTTTATAATGGCGCGCGGTAGCCAAAATCGCGCAGTCTACAAATGATGTTCCTTTTTTTGTTTGCGATAGGAATATTTTCCATGATTCTTTCTCAACACTATCATCAAATGGAACCGTCTGGTCGATAAAATCATGGACTGCCGCGTAAAATGTCCGCGCACTAGTCATCCCCTTGCGCATACTCAACACCGTCGCGGACTCTTGAAGAACGAGATTGATCGTGTAAAACAATGTATCCTGTTTTTTTAATTGGGAAACGATCTGCGTCGCACGGTTATGGAGCGCATCCTCCGAAAGGAACACTGCAACGAATATGTTAGAGTCAATAATTACTTTATTTTCGCCCATTTGCTCCCCCCTCCATAGAGATAGTAATCTATGCGGTTGGAGACATCTTTTGGTCCTCCCTTGCCTCCTGCTCCAATAAAGGATTTCCAAGCGTCATCCGTTGTTTTTCTTTTTGTTTTCTTTTTGACATACGCATCGGCACCAGCTCTAATGATCTTGGACGTGTTAACGCGCTCCATCTGCGCAAGGAGTTTGATGTCGCGATAAAGATCATCGGGAAAATATACCTGAGTTCGAATCATATACTGCTATTGTATGTCGTATGTTGTATGTTGTCAAGAGGACTATTATCCAGAGGACTATTATCCAAGGGTCCCTGCCGCATGCTTGAGATTATGGATATTTTTTGGTGTATGGACGGTCGTAAAACCAAGACGTTTTGCTTCTTTCTCGCGGCGTTCTTCTGAACCGATCGAACGGACTTCTCCGAGAAGTCCAAGCTCACCGAATACTGCGGTCTTGGGATCCATTGCAATGTTTTTAAAAGAAGAAAGTATCGCCATGGCGACAGCTAAATCTGCTGCTGGTTCTGAGACTTTTAATCCGCCGCTCACATTGACAAATACGTCAAACGTTCCCAATGGAATATTCAGGCGTTTTTGCAAAATTGCTACCAATAATTGAAGTCTGTTGTAGTCAAAACCATTTGCAACTCTCCGGGGCATAGGAAGGAGTGTCGACACGACTAACGCCTGAATTTCTACAAGCATGGGCCTTGTTCCTTCCATAATAACAGTCACGACACTGCCTGGAACATTTTTTACTCGATCTTGTAGAAATAGCGCCGAGGGATTGTCTATCTCCTTTAGTCCATTATCAACCATTTCAAAAATTCCCACCTCTTCAATCGCGCCGAACCGGTTTTTGAGCGTTCGAAGAATTCTTGCGTTTGCAAATCGTTCTCCCTCCAAATACAACACCGTATCGACCATGTGCTCAAGAACTTTCGGTCCTGCAATCGTTCCCTCTTTCGTCACGTGACCAATGATTATTATCGGTACTCCATGAGATTTTGCAGCGGCGACTAATAGTTCTGCGCAGTGCCGAATCTGACCTACTGACCCGGCCATGCCGTCTAAATCACTCGAGGAAAGAGTTTGTATAGAATCGATGATAACGAGGGGAAATGACTTTTCTTGCCGTATTGCCTGGCTTATCGCCTCACTATTTGTATCAGCAAGGACAATAATATTCTCACCATTAATTCCTAATCTCTTTGCTCTCAATTTTATCTGCTCAGCAGACTCTTCGCCGGAAACATACAGTCCTCCGGTTTTCGCGAGAACGTGAAGAAGTAATGTAGATTTTCCGATTCCAGGATCGCCGGCAAGAAGCGTTACGCTTCCCGGCACCACGCCCCCTCCCATCACGCGGTCAAATTCGATAAATCCACTCTTTAATCTATTTTTTTCAATGTGTTTTACATCCGAAAGCTTTTGAGGTTTTTGTATTCCTCTTTGGCTGACCGCTGACAGCTGACCGCTGACAGCTTGTTCTTTCACTGTTTCTACTAATGAATTCCACGTATCACAACTCGGACACTTCCCAAGCCATTGTGACGATTCATACCCGCATTGTTGGCAAACGAACGAGGATCGGAGCTTCATAATGAAAAATGCTCAGAAATATATGTGAAATAGTATATCATGAGAGATAATTAGCGCGCTGCATCAGAACGACGTTGATTTTTATGGTGAGTCGTTAAAAAAACAATTTGGGTTCCTTGCGCATCACGTATTTTCGTCCATTGTCCATAAACACCAACTCTCCTGTGAGCGACAGATATTTTTCGCAAATGATCGAATCCCTTGTCATGCGTTCCTGGAATAGAAAAGAGAAAATCCATGGAGTTTGATAGTATTTTATTTATCGCGCTGGCTGTATGCGCTCCTATATTTGTATGATTATACGGACTTCCGAATAATGCGCTCATCGTAGCATTAAATGATTGTTTGTCATCTAATGGGAGTTCTACCAAATCTCCCTCTTCAATAAATTTCTCCCAATTGTCGGATGTGAGTTCAGCCGGAATATCTTTTGTATGTGGTGTATAAAATATCCTCACTCTACGATCTATTGGCTTGGGTAAATCATCGGTATCTTCTATATACGTATATACTCTGCCATTTTTGTCTCCAGAATCCACGTTCTTCACACCTGCAGTGATCTCACCGTTTTCACTATCTTCAAAGAAAAATGATGGAGCAGGCAGGCTCCCGCCTCGTGCAATCCATGGAATAAACTCTTCTCTATCTCTCTTTATATTATCCATAGACAATAATATCCGTTCGGCAGGAGATGCCTCTTTTGTCAAAGAGGTATTTTTATTTTTTCTGGAAGCTCGCAATAATAATTTCAAGCAAAACCTATATCTCTCTCGAACATCAGCAGACGGATCGTATGTAGAATCTGCACCAATAGCATCCAAAATTTCATTTGTTATATTTTCACCAGTATCGAAACGTACGTACCAATCTCTCCCATATATATCAGGTTTTAACACGGTACCTATATCATTACCTCCAATTCGCAACCCATCAACATATTCATACATCATCATATTTATGGCTTTAAGCTCACCGGGTGTAAAATCTCTATCCGGTTCAGGAATTTTTTCTTCGTTCAATAAACGAATTGTTTCATGTAGCACAGAGAGCCAGTCATTAGGGTCACTCGGCGGAACAAACGCTCCAAGCCTATGGATTGTATCCAATTGTTGAAGTTTATAATTTACTAATGTATTGACATTTTCAGCGTTAGATGTCCGTGCTTTACCCAATACGATATTCCATGCTTCATTTCGATCGGTAAATATGTTCTGACCTTTGTTATTAAAATACGTATCAAATAATTTTTCCACTATGGGGT
>CAYHEJ010000104.1:0-3973 GCA_964355625.1 uncultured Gammaproteobacteria bacterium | reverse complement strand
GGCTACATCTGCATCTTTTACCGTTTTTGCCATCCGTTTCACCTCGGCAACAACCGCTTCCACACCCTTTTCCATGCCAACTTTGAGCATCATTGGATTGGCGCCTGCTGTAACATTTTTAAATCCGGCATTGACAATCGCCTGAGCCAAAAGCACTGATGTCGTTGTACCGTCTCCGGCTACATCATTAGTTTTGGATGCTGCCTCTTTGACTAATTGGGCACCCATGTTCTCAAACGGATCTTCCAATTCAATCTCCTTGGCTACCGTAACGCCATCATGAATCACATTGGGCGCTCCCCATTTCTTATCCAAAGCCACGTTCCGTCCTTTGGGACCAAGTGTCGTCACGACTGCTTTTGCCAATAAATTAACACCCCGAATCAGAGCTTGCCGTGCATCTTCAGAAAATTTTAGTTGTTTTGCCATAGGTATCCTCCTTTAAATTATTATTATTCGACAAATGCCAATATATCTTTTTGCTCGACAAGCATCCACTCTTCACCATTAACCTTTACTTCATTGCCTCCCCACTTTTTATACATAACTTTATCTCCGACTTTGACGATCATTTTTACGGGGTTTCCTTTTTCGTCCGTTCCACCAGGACCGGCAGCCATCACTTGGCCCATTTGGGGTTTTTCTTTCGCACTATCAGGAAGTATGATGCCGGATGGAAGCGTATCTTCCGCAGCAAGAGGTTTCACCAATACATTATCGAACAAAGGTTTTATGTTTATTTTTGTCATAAGACCCTCCTTTTCTTAAAAAAATTTATTTCTTAGCAGTCTTTTGAAGTGACTGCTATTCTAGCGTCCATAAAAAATCTTGTCAATAGGCATATTATATTTTGCAAGACGATTCATAAATTTATCACGTATCCAGCCTCTGGCATCTCGCGGATGAAACCGCAACACACCCTCACTGATAACTTCACCCGTCCGGTGATGACTCATATACCACAGCTGTACTATTTGTACCGGCCATTCACATAAACGCAGGAAAATTACCGCAATCCGCGTCCACCAGTACGTGCTTTTGGGATGATTAATGCGGGCAGATTTTTTGATGCTCCATGCCACTGGCAAAAATGTCTTTACCCATACATTTGCCCGTAAAAAATCCCAATAGCTATTCCCCCGCGCCCAAAGAGGTACCATCTGCAATACCTCGTGAGCGGCAAATAAATCCTGTTCGCTACTTGGAAGACGAAGCGCATCTTCACTCATAAACATGTTGAGGCAAATTTTGTCGGTTACATTCGTATCTTTGGGTTTTCGGCGCTTCCCAGTTAGCTCAACCATAAGTGTCGCTAACAATCGACTGATCCAAATCGTTCTTTTGGAGGTGATAAAAAAAAAGTCTATGTCATCGTTCCGGTTAGTATTGTTCAATGCTAACCCGCCTGTCACCCCGACGAGTTGTATGGTCGGGACAAAACGAAGCCATGATCCCACCATGCGGGCAATCTGCCATTTACCTTTGGAGGTCCGGTGCCTATCCTCATATGTCGCCAGGATATGCTTTCTTCCTTTTAAATATAGGAAATGATGGTAGTGTAGAATTCCTTTGGAAGAAAGGGATCGAAAATTTTTCGTAGGCGTTGTATGGATAAACCAGAAATATGCATCATCCTCAGTTAAGGGATAATCAAATACATCAGCATACGCCACTGTCGCTAGTAAATAATCACGTGTTGTAAAACGCATACATCTACGGAGTGGTGTGGGCAGCACCTGTTGTTAATCCAAGACTTCCCAATACTTGCCTGAATCCACTAGAAGCAGTTTCCAAGGCAGCAGCCGGAGCAGTACCTTGTCCCACTGCATTAACGGCATCCTCTATGTATTTACTAAGTTTATCGTTTATGCCATTATCAAACGTCCGAGACGCCAAAGGAAAGGACTTTGCGGTAAGTGCTTGTTTAATATATGCTCCGACGAAAGGATCATCACTAATTGTAGTGGCCAAATCAACACGCGCGTATGGTTCACCAAAAAGTCTCGTCTTAGAAGCTTCGGTATACATCCTCGTCACTGCGTCTTTACCGGTAATATACTTTACAAACTCCCATGCTTGCTCCTGATATTTGCTTTTGACTGATACTCCCTCTACCCAATAACTCGCCCACGTCACCGTATTACCAGGGAGCTGGGGAAGCGGTACTACTTTAAAGCGAAGCGCCGGGCTTATCTGTTTCATATCAAACACTCGCCATGACGGGGCAAGAATCATAGCTACCTTCCCTGAGGCAAACGCATAGATGGAATTGTCCATTGAGTCATTCCACGTGTAGACTGGGTCTGACGGATTGGCAAATTTTTTGTAAAACACAAGCGCTTCTTCCGCTTGTTTCCCTGTTGGTACGGAAAGTTTTGCTCCATTTTGCATCATCATGGTTGCCAATATGTCGCTGAAATTTTCTACGTTTCCCGTAGTACCAAGCGCTATCGCCGAAGTCAAAATTGTCGTATCATTTTTTACGGTGAGTTTCGGAACTATATTTAACAGTTCCTCCCACGTCGTCGGCGGAGTGACGCCGGCAGCCGCAAAAAGATCTTCATTATAATAAAGCCCGAGCCCATCGATCATCATGGGCATCCCATAAATATACTGACCGCCGACAAGATCAGCGCTTGCCACTGGATAAAACGTCGAAGAAAATTCCTCCGCAGTCATGATAGTCTTCGAAGCCGGCGCAAGCTCATTTCGAAGCATAGGAACCCACGTATTATGAAAACGAAAGACATCAGGTCCGTCGCCTTTACTGATATATGCCTGCAGCCGCTCTCTATATTGTTTTGGATTTTGTTTCGTATACACTACTTTGATTTTCGGATGAGTTGCTTCAAATTCTGTCAGAACAGACGTGACCGTCGAATCATTTTCCCAGAGTCCCCAGTATGTAATGGTGACAGTTTTAGTTCCTGCTACTAACCCAAATACAAATTTTCCTCCCACAAATAAAACAATTAAAAGCACCAAAAACACAGCAACCATAAGCAGTCGTTTCGGCAGAGGATTGCCCGTCGATGGAACCGCTGTCGTTGGCGCCATCGGCACGATAAACGGTTGATCTGATACAGGAACCTCCGGCACCGTTGGCTCCGGTGTCTGGGGCGCGCCGTTCATAACAACTCCACCTGATGTATATAAATCATCCATCTAGTACAATTATCATACCATGCATGCATTAAAGAACAAGATTACAACTGGAATACTACTACTCTTGCTCTTTTGCGCTTTAAGCTACTGGGTATTTGAAAAAAAATATGACGGGCGTGTGTATCCACATGTCACCGTCGGTAGCGTACCATTTGGTGGAAAGACCAAACAAGAAGTGGCCTCATACTGGCAAGAGCGCAATGCTCCGTTTTCAGGAGTTCAATTCGAATTGAAATTTAGCTCAACTATCGCAACCATCTCGGGCAGCGATATCGCCTTGGGATATGACACAGATCTTTCTGCAACTCAAGCGTATCTTATCGGCCGCAGTGGAGGCATATTTACCAAAATATATTCGAAATTCCTGCACCGCGTTAATCTCGATCCGTATTTCCGTTGGAACCAGCAAGTAGTAGACGACGCGCTCAGTACTCTCGCTGATCAAATAGATATTCCGGTGGTAGATGCACTGTTCCGATTTAACGGAGGCAAGGTAACGATGTTTAAACCGTCTAAAGATGGAAGAGAACTCAACCAGATCGAAGCAAATAGGCGCATAAAAGAAGCATTTCATTCAGTCGCCCGCTCCAATCAACAGCGGGTCACGATACTTCTACCGGTAGAGACGATCCGGCCATCAATAAGCACCAATAATACAAACTCATTTGGTATTAAAGAACGTATCGGCCGGGGCTATTCAGAATTTGCGGGAACTATTCCGGGCAGGAACCACAATGTCGCCTTGGCCGCATCCCCGTAAAACGGCATTCTTATCAAGCAAGGCGATACATTTTCGTTAAATGACGCC
>CAYHEJ010000103.1:0-3998 GCA_964355625.1 uncultured Gammaproteobacteria bacterium | reverse complement strand
TAGCCGGAAATGCCAGGCATCAACTTGAACAAAAATCCGGCCAGAAAGTTTCCACTCCCGAAAACTACCTCAAAGCGTACCAGGGTCCCAAACTTTCGAAAGGGTAAAGATGTTACTACTAGGTATAATCAGGAGAGTGCTGGTATCTTTAGCCCCGCTGGCGCTTTTTTATCTTTTAAGAAAAGTTGCCAAGACGCAATCACTTCCTAAAAAGAAGTCTCATCCATCGAATTTTGATAAGAGCAGTGTTATAGAAGGAGAAATTGTGGAGGAGAAACGATGAGTAAACTTATGTCTCAACGAGTTCAAATCGTTTACGTAAATAGTCGCTCCCGATATTTATAGCTGTAATTCCATTGATCAACGCTCTTTTCTTCTGATGGGTATGCCCGCAGAAAACGTATTTAACTTTGGGAAACGATCTGATGATTCTACCCGTTTCTTCACTTCCAGAAAAAGCAGTCAGAAATGAATCAGTTGACGTATGGCCTGTCCGTAATAGTTGTCGAAAAGGCACATGGTGAACAGCGCAAATAATCGTACTTACCTGTTTACTAGTCAGGGAAAGATGCCGCTTGAGTTTACGATTTACTTTATCGGTAAAAATGCTATCACTCATTCCTAAGTGGACATAGAGGCGATCATTCCAAGACACCACACCCGGCCACTCTTTACTTGAATAATACTGCTGAGGTATTGGCCTATTTTTATCTTTGAATGAATAGTCGTACCAACCGATACTTCCTACAAACCCAACATTTCCTTTTATAAAAGGTTTTTGGTCAAGTGAATGAAAGCCATATTGTTTGACTACTCGTGGCAATATTTTTTCATAGATTTTCAGTGAATCTGTTCCCTGTGTCCACAAGTCATGGTTTCCCGCCACAAAAAGTTTATCACCTTTAAATGGGGCAAATAATGTTAAACATTCAACCAGAAGTTGTGTATTGAAATCAAACGTATCACCAACGAGGATAAGAACATCAGCCTTTATCTTTATAACTCTCTTGACAAAATTTCTGACTATCTGTTGATTATTACCTGCCCCGTAATGAAGATCCGCAGTAACTGCGATTTTCATAAAGTATCTTTATACTCACCGTTCTTCAGTATACATCACATTGGTAATATTACTTACTTTACCCCAAACTTTTGCGGAGAAGAGCGGCTTGGGATAATTGTTCGCCCAGATCTCGAACGTTATCGATATTCGACACGATAAACCACGAAATCCCTGCGTGCTCTTTCTCTTCTGCTGTTTGAGGACCCAATTCTTCCCCGAGATACTCTTCAACGCATGCTACGTCTTTTATAACATCCTGAAAATGGGGCGAAATCTGAGAGAGCATGGACAAGGCATCTTTATTGACAAATTTTCCCGCGCGGCGGAGAGCTGGTTTTAAACCGAGATAATGAGTTTCAACAATATCTAGTAAACCTTCTTTCTTTGACTGGGCCAATCCCCGACCGGTACCGATAATTTCAGGCGGTACACCCAGAGAATACAGTGCACCGGTAAATGTAATTGCACGCGGCAGTCGCACAGCTCCTACTCCCCGCGAATACCCAAATAACCCTACATGCTGGACTCGTTCTCTCCGTTTTGGTAGGCAAAGGGCGACATCATTTATCATTGGTGCAATTCCTTCAATCGTTGTACGATATGGCCGCTCAAAAACAGGTAGCAATTCACGGATATTTTTTTCAACTTTTACTGTTACATGTTTTGCCCTTCCGACTGGAAGTAATTCGTCTAATTGTTGAATGGCCTTTATGACATCCGGAAGCGGAAAATCGTAGCGAAACGCGCTTTGGATAAGAGCCGTCCGTACTCCGCTGTACTCACGCGCAAATTCCGCGACGGTGTGAGGAGTCAACCCTCCTCGAAACGGCAAAGATGCAGACCCAAGTATAGGATAGAGCGGGATGCCTGTTTTGTCTTCGAAACGCCGATAGCGGGACAGCGCCACTTTGATCGCAAGCACGGTAGGGACGAGCCCCGCATTCAGAGCAGGATCCGATCGGGCGACGTACGGCCGGATATAGGAAGGTATAAACCCAAATTTTTTTGAATGAAGCGAAACATACTCTGATAAAATTTCGTCTGAGCGCATGATGGTTTCAACCTGTTCAAAGAGGGGGATCATCTCCAAATGCCGGATAGAGTCCGACGAAACGTTGTAGAGGGTATGTTTAAGAGACCCGAGTTCCGCATATGCTTCCTGAATATCAATCATTTCTGCGGCGGTCTCTGTCATCGGAAGAATCACTTCAAAGAGCGGCCTATTATAAAGCCCCAAATGTTTGGCGAGACTCGAAGCGGCCAAAATCACCATAAACGCCCGACCCAGGCGGAATTCTGTTTCCACTTTTGGATTCGGAAGCCGGAATGTAAGAAATTTCTCACGGCCCAGTGGGTGATGTTGGAAATACTCAAAATGTTCGCCTAAAAGTTTCTCAGCTACAGATTCGTCAACAAACTTCCCTTCCCAATCCCATTTATATTCGGAAATACCAAGTTGAGAAAATGTTAAAAAACACTCTTTCACTTCCTGGCGCGTGCTAATAAACTCCTTCGTATGCCAATACGGAATACCTGCATGATCCGGGTGCTGGGAAGCCATAGAGCTGGGTATGACGCGCATAGCATGCAGTATAGCAAATTTGGTACAATAACGTTAACACTGGTGCCTCTTTAGCTCAACGGCAGAGCAGCGGTATCGTAAACCGTAGATGTCAGTCCAATTCTGACAAGAGGCTCAAATGATATACCAAATGATCCCGCTCAACTCCGCTTCGCGGGGTTTATACTGAACGAAGTGAATGTGTCGCACGCCGCAGTTTTATTTTAAACAATCCATCGCGATTTTCACTATGTCATCCTTTGTCATATTTGATTTGATGAGATAATCTTTAGCACCTAGACTCTTGGCAAATTTTTCTTCTGAATCAAGATTGGTGAGGATAATAATGGGAATGTTCCGGGTGTCGATATCAAACTTTAATCGCTGTAATACGTTAAGTCCGTTTATATCGCCCGGCAACAGGATATCAAGAAGGATGACATCTGGTTTATTTAACCGAATCGCGTTTAGTCCCTCTTGACCTGTCCTGGCTATATCAACACGTACATCTTCAGCCTTAAACATTTCTTGATAGGCTTTCAAAAGAGACGTTTCGTATTCGATGATCAGTATTTTTTTCATACTATTTCAATTTCTTTATTGATGCATTTCCAACAAGCGACTGCATTTGTGTAATAGCAATCTGGTTTAACTGTGTCAAGCGTTCACCACCAACTGGGTCACGTCCGCATAATCGCGGATATTTCCGTCCTTCTTTGGATTTTCGTCCCGTCATTCTTTTGCTGTCCTTCCAAATAAAGCAACGTTCAATACGTCAGCTTCACTTGCATAAACCATATTGATCTGATTTTTCGAGATATTTGCTGGGATTAAATGTTCCTGAATTGCGTCCGTGTGAATTCTGTAGTTAATTTTGGTCAGTATTCGTTTGACATCCCAACCAGATTCAATCCGCTTTTGTTCCTCATTTTTAAGGCGCTGAAATTCTTTGATTATGTACAGTTTGAATTCTGCCGAGATCCAAGATGCAAATTCGAAGGCGATATCTTTATGGGCGAAAGTGCCACCGCCGTATCGGCCGGATTTATTCATTAGCCCAATAGCATTAACTGATTCTATCCACCGCTTGGGTGTAAGCGAAAAACTATTTGATCCTGCTTTATTATTAAACACATCGAATTCGATGTGTTTAAAACCGGATTATTCAAATGTTCCCAAATACCCAAAAATTCGATAGTATCGCGGTTTCTCATCCAGTTTTGGATTACATATTCTGTCCGTTCTTTGTCTTTAAACCGAGCAATATCAGTGAGAGAGATGAAATCTCCCTGATCTTTTTTTAGTATATAAATTTGTATTCCTTTGGTCAGTATTTTTTTCATCCTTCCAATCCTTTCTCGCCTTGTTTGGGCT
>CAYHEJ010000102.1:0-4076 GCA_964355625.1 uncultured Gammaproteobacteria bacterium | reverse complement strand
CCTCGCTAAATACTTAACTACAGTTAGAGCGCGCTACCTGCACAGCAAAAGTGTGCTATACTTCATATATATGAAACGATCCATGAAAGTTCTCCAATTTAAAGTGCTCATTGAAGAGGATGAGGACGGTTGGTACGTCGCATCAGTTCCGGAGTTGTCAGGTTGTTATACACAAGGAAAAACGCTCGAACAAGTTCGATTGCGCATTAAAGAAGTCATTGAATTAGTACTCGATGCGGACCCCCAGACGAAGAAAGAAAAGCTTAAGTCACCATCAGCCGCTCCGCGATTCTTCGGCGTCGAAGATATCCAGATTTCGTATGCCTAAGCTGTCTCCAATACGCGGTCGTGATCTCATCGCAATTCTTACCCGTGAAGGATTTCGTACGGTCCGTCAGAAAGGTAGCCATGTCCGGCTTGAACACCCCGACGGCAGAAAAACGTCCGTACCCGTGCATACGGGTGAATCAGTGGGGAAAGGGCTGCTACGAAAAATTCTGCGCGATACAAACATCTCTCCAGAAATATTTACGAAGCTTCGATAAGTTTCCTGACTCGTCAGCTGTTACACCTCGCTTCTGACTAAAATCATCTATGTGATGTGTTTCTTGTTCGTTCCTCTTCTTCACGAGATATTAACTCCAATAATTGTCTCTTCGGCTTGCTTAGTGAAGGATGAATCTCAGCAACGATTCTAAGACCGAGATAAAGCTCTACACAATTTTTCACACCATTATAACCATTGTGATCAGGATACCACCGATTTCGATCAATTCCTGTTGTTGAAAAAAGAGCTGCTAAAGTGATTCCCGCCGGATTAGCTTTAAATTGCACAGCTACAGCTTTCACTTTCGCATAATATTCCGCTCCTCTAGGGCATTTACCCATTGAACATTCTGTACATGCCATAATAAGTTACCAACCAATACTATTAGACTTTACCTTCTGGACCTCCGCTTCTTTTAGGTTGTATTAGATATCTGAGATCATCTTTATCAGTAAAAACACCAGTTGCTATTCTATTCAAAATAGCGTCTAACGTAGCTTGATTTTTTATTGCTCTCCTACCTCTCTCACGACGTTTTCCACGTGTTGAGCGTCACGCATGCGTTGAAGAATACCTTCTTCATCTAAACCGCTTATCGCACTCTCTGCATCTTCAAGGCTTACTCCATTTGCCTGCATAATCCCGATAGCTTGTCTCTTTACTGCGTCAAAACTACTCATAATTTATTTTCGGTATTTATACCGCCTCCATATTTTATTATAGGCCATAGTATATCATAAAGAGCGTCGATAAACATCTCCGCGCTTCTCTATCGTCACTATATCTATCCGGCGGGCATCATCGTTCCGGATAAATAACACGCGCCATTTACCCACACGCAACCGGTACGCTCCTGGCAAATCCCCACGAAGTTTTTTTATATCGCCGCCGGTAGGATCATACTGCAGTTTATGAAGGGCCGTAGAAAACCGTAGATACCTATATTTGGAAAGCTTCTGAAGAAACTTTTTCGCGTTATTTCTTAGAACGATGTCGTACATAATCAGGAAGATTATGCTTGCCTCTCATAGTCTTGTCAAATGCAATAAAATCACTCGTTTTCTCCTTGCGAGCAAGTACAGTTTTCATGGATCGGATATCCTGCGCATCCTCCAGATCCACAATGTATTGGCGGATAGATTCATATAATCCGATAGGGAGAAGTACGGCGACCGGATCGCTGTCACGGGTCAGAAGTACTGTCTTGCCTCCCTCCTGCACGCTTTCCATCACTTCTCGCGTTTTATACCGAAGATCAGTCACAGAGGTGATAAATGGAATTTGCGGAAGTGTGTTCATATAGACATAATTATAGACATAACTATGATGGTTGTCAAGATGTACTGAAAGTAATAATCCATGCTACAATCTCCTCATGAATATCGCTATTATCGGCGGCGGATTCACCGGGCTGACCGCCGCCTACGAGCTCGGGAAACTTGGCCACAAGGTCACGGTGTTTGAAAAAGATGCAACTCTCGGAGGGCTTGCTAATGGCTTCAAGGAACCCCATTGGGATTGGCACCTCGAGATGGCCTACCATCACCTCTTTACCAACGACAACGCAATTATTTCTCTTATCAAAGAACTGGGATTAACCGACAAGCTCATCATCAAACGCCCGATTACCGCCAATTTTTATCATGGTGCGATGTACCAATTTGACAGCGCAATGAATCTTCTTCAATTTCCACATCTTTCCGTGATAGATAAAATTCGCACTGGTGCCCTCGCCGCTTTTTGTAAAATCTATCCGTTTTGGCAGACACTGGAGGGAGTTACCGCCAAAGAATTTTTCACCCGTTGGGGCGGAGCCGCCAGCTGGCGGATTATCTGGGAGCCCCTCATGACGGGCAAATTCGGAAAGTTCGCTGACACAATTGCCGCCTCATGGCTTTGGGCGCGTATCCACAAACGTACCCCTTCTCTTATCTATATAGAAGGTGGATTTCAGACACTTATAAACGCGCTTGCCCTTGCCATCAAAAAACAGGGAGGGAAAATACATCTAAAATCTGAATTTAAGCGTCTTGATTCAAAATTTGATCGAACGCTTCTTACTATCCCCACTCCAACTTCCATTCCCCATCTTCATGCGCAGATTTTGATTTTAGAAACCAAAGAACCAATTCTGAAGGATGTCTACTGGCTCTCTATCACCGACCGCTCATTCCCATTTCTCGCAGTTGTTGCCCATACAAATTTAATGGATAAAAAGCACTATGGCGGCAATCACATCACCTACATCGGTAATTATCTGCCCGATGGCCACCCCTATCTTTCCATGACAAAAGAACAATTACTGGCAAAATTCATGCCATTCTTGAAACGAATCTCGAATTACGAATTACGCCTGCCTGCCGGCAAGGCAGGAATTACGAATTTTTATCTTTTTATTGGCAAATACGCCCAACCGGTCCATCAGATCAACTATTCCCAAAAAGCACCAAAACTCGTCACTCAAATCCCTGGCGTGTATCTGGCTAATATGGACAGTATCTATCCCTGGGACCGCGGGACAAATTATGCAGTTGAATTGGGTATAAAGGCAGCTGCTATTATGTCATCTCGGACTTGACTAAATTGTCATCCCCGCGCAGGCGGGGATCCAGGGTTTTATGAAAACATATTCTGTTTATATTCTCGCAAGTAAGCACAATGGTACCCTATATATAGGTGTCACAAATAATTTGATCAAAAGAGTATCTCAACACAAACAAGACCTCGTAGAGGGATTCACAAAACGGTATCATGTTCATATACTCGTGCACTTTGAATCTTATTCGGATATTCAATCAGCCATAATAAGAGAAAAGCAATTGAAAAAGTGGAATAGAGTTTGGAAAATTCGCCTTATTGAAACAGATAATCCTTATTGGAACGATCTTTATGAAAAAATTCTTTAATAAATGGATTCCCGCCTTCGCGGGAATGACAAAGACATGCATCACAGCATTCGCTGGGATGACAATCGCACTTCTCTTTTCCTCCTGGCTTATGTTCCATACGTTTTCGTATAACGCAAAAACGCACGAAATACAAATCGCGTACAAACTTTGGAGTGATTTTGGCGCACACATACCGCTTATCCGTTCGTTTTCCATGGGAGACAATTTACCCCGCCTTTGGCGGGGTCTCATGCCGGAATATCCTATTTTCCCGGGCGCTCCTATCCGTTATCACTTCCTATTTTATATGTTCGTGGGATTATTGGAAAAAACCGGACTCCGCATTGATTGGGCACTAAATGTACCCAGTATTATTGGATTTGCCTTGTTACTCATATCTATTTTTGTTTTGGCAAAAAAACTTTTCACATCAACTGCCGTCGCACTGCTTTCCGTTCTCTTTTTTCTTTTTAACGGATCTCTCTCGTTCATCCGTTTTTTTACCCTTCACCCAATCTCTCTCAATACACTACGCGATGTTATCGCCGCCCGTGAATTTCCGGCTTTTGCTCCGTGGGGCCCGGGTGATGTGACGGCATTTTGGAATCTCAATGTCTATACGAACCAACGCCATTTGGCTT
>CAYHEJ010000101.1:0-4094 GCA_964355625.1 uncultured Gammaproteobacteria bacterium | reverse complement strand
ACAATCCAAATTCAGAAATCGGAAAGAAAAACTGCCGGGTATCTATCTCATTTTCTTTTAATTTTCTTCGTAATTCATCGCGAGTCATGCCAAAATCCGCATCCAACACCATCGAATTCATCCAAAAACTACTCACGACACCACGGCGTTCCGGATTTAACTGAATACCCTTTATATTTCCTAATCGTTCTTTGTACCACGACGCGATGCGCCGTTTTCGGAAAATGAGATCATCAATGTCTTCAAGACGCGATAACCCCAACGCCGCCTGGACATTGCTCATCGCGTACATGTATCCGATTTCGTTGTGCCAGAACTGACGGGAAAAGTTTATCCCGTTATCGACAAGTGACCGTGCCTGTTCAATCCACTTTTTGTTATTGGATACAAGCATGCCGCCCTCACCAATCGCCACGAGCTTAGCCCCTTGAAAACTAAAAGCCGCCGCGTCAGATAGGCTTCCGACCTGCTTCCCGTGAAGCATTGATCCCAGTCCCTCGCACGCGTCCTCAAGAACAAAGAGTTTGTGCTTTTTTGCAATGCGCCTGATGTTATCCATATCCGCGACGTTTCCGTAGAGATGGGCGGGCATGATAACTTTTGTTTTTTTGGTAATATATTGTTCGACTTTTTTCGTATCAATCGACCATGTGTCGCGATCTACATCCACCAGTATCGGTTTAGCGCCTACCAGATGGACAACATTGGCACACGTAACGTAGGTAAAATCCGGGACTATCACTTCGTCGCCGGGTCCTACACCCATCAAGACCAACGCGATATGAAGAGCACTCGTACCGTGAGGCATATTGAGGGCATATTTCACGCCAATATATTTGGCGAATGCTTCTTCAAATCGATAAATATAGTCGCTGTGGTGAAAATTCCACCCGTTTTTGACCGCG
The DNA here is from genome assembly GCA_964355625.1 of uncultured Gammaproteobacteria bacterium. Classification (GTDB taxonomy): domain Bacteria; phylum Patescibacteriota; class Microgenomatia; order UBA10105; family UBA927; genus CAYHEJ01. The sequence goes on along the minus strand of CAYHEJ010000101.1, from coordinate 3,189 downwards.
TCAGTGACATACTTCACATCATTCTTCCCGATTTTCGGACCAGCAGTAAGTATTAATTGTTTTGTCATATTAGTTTTTACCTTTCTCAGCTAATTTCTTAAGAGTCGGACTACCGAGAATAGATTTCATTTGAGAAATTGCGGTAGTATTTAGTCTTCTTAATCTATCTTTTTGAGAAAATCCTTGTTTGATAAGTTCAGCATTGATTCCTTCGAGATTTGCCAGTATTACCAATTGTTCTACTGTGGAGTAGTCTCGAATGTTGCCTTCTTTATGTGGATTATTATCTCGCCACATTTTGGCGGTTTTACCATAGAGCGCCATATTAAGAACGTCTGCCTCATTAGCATACAGAATGTTTTCTTCATTTTGTGTTATATCAGAGGGAATTAGATGTTCTTTAATCGCATCGGTGTGAATTTTATAGTTTAATTTTGCCAGGATTCTTTTTATATCCCAACCCAATCGCAAACGTTCGTTTTCTTCTTCTTTAAGTCTTTGAAATTCTTTGATGAGATATAATTTAAATTCTGGTGATAACCACGTTGCAAATTCAAAGGCGATATCTTTGTGAGCATAGGTACCTCCATATCTACCGGCGCTTGAAGTAATACCAATCGCATTCGTTTTCTTGATCCAAAATGAAGAAGAAACAATAAACCCATTTGATCCAGCTTCATTTTTAATCTTATTGAATTCCATAAGATTAAATTTTTGATTATGTAATTGTTCCCAAGCTCCCATAAACTGAATTGTGTATTTTGTCGAAAGCCAATTGGCAATTACTATTCCACTATCGTAGGACTTGAATTTTGCCATATCGGTAAGTGAAATATAATCTTCCTGATTCTTTTTTAGGGTTACTATTTGTATTCCTTTGATGGTAATTTTTTGTTTTTTATTCATAGTGCTCATTACGAGTTGCGAATAGCTAGTTATTGGTTAATATTTATCGTCTTTCTCACGATGTATTTCGGCCGGTGCTTTACCTCCAAAAATATCTTTGCCAGATATTCGGCGATGACTGACAGCGACAACAGCTGTACGCCGCCCAAAAATAATATCAATATGACGATCGTGGGAATCCCCCGGGGCGAATCGCGAAATACCATAATAGTAACCAAGTCGATTGCCATGAGAATAAATGTTAATATCATGACGCTAAATGCAAGTGTCGATATCCACTCGAGCGGTTTAAAAGAAAAGTTCACGAGAATCGTTTTAGCCCACCAGAATCCCGTCCACATGCTTTCGGTAGACTGCCCGTGCGCTCTGGCGTCACGTGTATACTCTATTCCTACTTGCTTAAATCCAACGTACGCGCGGAGACACCGGAGATAATAATCATATTCATCCAGAGCCAATAATTCTTTGATCACCCGCCGGTCGCAGAGGGAAAATTCGCCGGCATTGAGGGGAATTTTTATATACGCGAGCTTATTAAGCAAAAAATAAAATCCTTTATATAAAAGATTCCAGAAAAAACCATAGCCTTTCCGCGACGACCGGACGCCGTACACCACATCATATCCGGCTTCCCAATATTTTATAAATGATGCAATCAACTCGGGCGGGTCCTGAATGTCCCCATGCAAAAACACTGCGGCATCCCCTTTACAGTATTCCATTCCGGCGACAAACGAAGGCTGAGGTGAACCAAAATTCCTGCTCATGAGGACAATTTTTACCCGTTTATCCTTTTTTGCCAATACAGCAAACAACTTCTCCGATGTGTCAGTCGAATCATTGTCTACATAGATGAGTTCAAAATCATACCGGGGTAATGTTTTAAACACCGCGATCACCCGACGATACATTTCCCGTATGCTCCCCTCTTCGTTATAACAAGGGACGATGATAGATATAGTTCTTTTTTTCATTGCTTATTGCTTATTGAAATTCGATTCGTTTATTCGATTATTCAATTTATACCATGTATATGTTTCCAACAGTCCCATTTCAAGTGTACATTTCGGTTTCCAGCCCGCTTTTGCTATTTTACTCCAATCCAAGTGCTGTGAGGGTATTTCGTTTTTCTGTATATTTTTTATGGCATAACGAATCTTGGTTTTTAATACTATTTCTGCTTGTTTAATCAAATCGATAACTGATAAAGACGTAGCAGATGCAATATTGTAAGCCTCGCCGGTCATTGTTTGAAAGTTATCGAGAATAAAAAGATATCCATCCACGACATCCCCGACGTAGACATAATCCCGTACAAACGTGCCGTCGGAGCGGAGAGCCAATTCACGGCCTGTGAGTGCCGACTCCATAATGCCGGGAACAATACGGGACATATTAAGGTCCCCGGGGCCATAGATATTGCCAAAACGCACCGTCACGACCGGCGCTCCGTATGTTTTAACGTAAGATTGAGTAAGGATATCTGCCGCGGATTTACTTGCTTCATAGGGGTGATCTCCACGAAGCGGATGGTCTTCTTTGTACGTCTTGGAACTTTTTCCGTACGCTTTATCAGACGATGTAATGATAATATTCCGCACTGTCCCGCTATTCCATGCCGCATCAAGTATATGCACCGTTCCCATGACATTTGTGGAAATAGTCTCTACAGGATTATTAAAAGCCGTGTCGACAATGGGCTGGGCCGCCAGATGAAAAATCGTTTCTATTTCGTACTTTGTCACAATATCGACAATTCTTCGTCTATCCGTCACGTCGCCGATGGCAAGAATCACTTTTTTATCCAGTCCCTGAGTAATAAAATACGATCGCGGATCGATACTTCTGTACGGTACGATAACCGTTGCGCCTATCTTCACGAGAGACTCAACCAAATGACTTCCCACAAAACCCGTCCCGCCGGTGACTAATATTCTTCTTCTACTACTCATCACTCTTTCCATACTTTCCAATCCGGATGGGCGTACCAGAATTTGTTGAGATTTTCCACGTCAGCATAGGTATCCATTGAATGCCAAAATCCTTCATGAATATACAAAGATAATTGTTTATCTTTTACTAAGCGGTGAATTGCAGCGTGTTCAAATTCACCCGTACGCAGGTATGAAAAAAATTCTTTTTTAAATATCATAAATCCGCCGTTGACCCATTCTTTGAGTGATGGCTTCTCTGTAAATTGCGTCACTTTCTTATTATCGTCTACCCGAAGTTGACCATATTTACTCCTAGGATGCACTCCTGTGACGGTTCCGACCGTTTTTT
>CAYHEJ010000100.1:0-4095 GCA_964355625.1 uncultured Gammaproteobacteria bacterium | reverse complement strand
GCCTACACAATCGATGATGGTATTTATTTTGATACAAGTAAATTTCCATCGTATGGTGCCCTGACCGGTCAAAAACTCGAAGAGCTTAAAGCAGGAGCGAGAGTCGAGCCCAATCCGCAAAAACGAAACCCTCCGGATTTTGCATTATGGAAATTTTCTCCGAAAGGACTTAAACGTGATATGGAGTGGTCAAGCCCTTGGGGAGTTGGATTTCCGGGGTGGCATATTGAATGTTCTGCCATGAGCAGAAAGCATTTGGGGGATCAGATCGATATTCATACAGGAGGTGCTGATTTAATTCCCATCCATAACACCAACGAAATTGCGCAAAGCGAATCTGCGACCGGCAAATCACCATTTGTGCGGATGTGGGTACATGGACAATTTATGATGGTAGATGGGGAAAAAATGAGCAAAAGTAAGGGTAATTTTTATAAACTATCTGATATTGAAAAAAAGAACTATGATCCATTGGCTTTGCGGTATCTCTACATGATTGCGCACTATCGATCATTTTTGAATTTTACGTGGGACGGGTTACATTCAGCACAGAACGCTCTTATCGAACTGCGGAAATATGCCGCGGGCGGCAGCGTGGCGATTTTTACAAAAAATTCAGAAACATATATTCAAAAATTTACTGATGCAATAACGAACGATCTCAATATGCCTCAAGCGTTAGCAGTTGTTTGGGAAGCAGTAAAGAGCAACATTGCCCCATCAGAGAAATCGGGATTACTTAATAATTTTGATACGGTATTGGGTTTAGATTTAGGATGTAAACAGACAATCATTGAGATTCCGGGTGATGTCCGCGAACTTGCCGAAAAACGTGAAGCATTGCGGGCGAAAAAAATGTTTGCTGAAGCCGACGGCGTAAGAAAACAAATCGAAGAAAAGGGATTTACTCTTGAAGACGTTCTCGGCGGATATCGGGTAATGAAGCGTTAGTTATTTTGCAGGCACTATCGTGATAGCGGTGAGCGTGTGTTTGGAAACGAGAAAGGTAGTGCCATCCACGCCGATGGTTACGTTCATGCCGGGTGAAATTGTACCAAAGCTAAAGGTGACTGGTGTGGTGACGGTCCAATTCCCCAGATTTTTTGTCTCTCCGGTACGGCTCACATCAGCTAAGTAAAGATCGCTCACTTTTATCAGACCCTTATTTTCATCAACATCAGTGATAGTTCCGTTGACCTGCAGAGTTTTGACGGCTGCTGCCCGCGCGCGGACATCGCCGGATGAGGTGGTAGGCGAGCCTGTGCGGTCAAGAATCGCGACGAGTCCGATAGCAAGAATGATCAAAACAATACTTCCGAAAAGCAGGACATTTTTGTTGCCAAACATAGTAGTCTCATTGTTCCACGGGGTGCTATAATTGTCAATTAGTTATATGTTTAAAGTTCCGGTATTTATTATCACGGGGATTGTACTGTACCTTCTTTTGTATTACGGTTTTCATCTCATACTTCTCGCGTCAATCATTATCGCCTTAACGATATTGTTGGGAAGCATTGATTTATTGCGTGACACAGTTCAATCTATTCTTCGAAAAAAATTTGCACTTGATTATATTGCACTTCTTGCGATCACTACCGGCGTAATCTCCGGAGAGTTTCTCGTTGCCGCAGTAATTGTGCTCATGCTGGCAGGTGGTCAGACTCTTGAAAAATTTGCCGTTGCCAGGGCAAAAAAATCCCTTACTGCATTGACGGATAGAATTCCAAGTACCGTATTATTGTGGAATAAAGACATTGAGAAAACAATTGAGATTGCAGATGTGAGAGTTGGTCAGAAAATTATTGTGCGGAAAGGCGAAGTGATCCCGCTTGACGGAGTGCTTGATTCTGAGACAGGACTTGCTGATGAATCCTCTTTAACCGGTGAGCCGTATGAAATTGAAAAAATTCAAGGGGACACGATCCGGAGCGGTACGGTAAATACCGGCTCCCCGATGGTGATAACTGTCACCCGCGTGGACAAGGATTCTACCTACCGGAAGATTGTCGATATGGTCCGCGCTGCCCAAAGCGAGCGGAGTCCGCTGATCCGTGTCGCTGACCGGTATAGTGGGATTTTTACCGTTATCCCGCTTCTTCTTGCCGGATTTGCCTATAGCATTTCGCGTGATTTTCATCAGGTGCTCGCGGTTCTGGTTATCGCGACACCCTGTCCGCTTATTCTCGCGGCTCCCATCGCACTTATGGGCGGCATGAATGCTCTGGCGAAACAAAAAATTATTGCCAAAACCCTTACAAGTGTCGAAGTTCTTTCACGGGTCACTGATATTATGTTTGATAAAACCGGTACCATCACGCTGGGTCGTCCGAGGGTTGTACTCGTTGATATAAAAAATAAAAAGCATTCCAAGGCGCAGGTGTTGGGGATTGCAGAAGCAATAGAACGAAACTCTCTGCATCCGTTTGCCAAAGCGATTGTGAGAATTGCCCGTGAGGAAAACGTTCCTCGTCTCAAGGCTTGCGATGTTCATGAGAAAATCGGATACGGTATTGTAGGAACTGTCGGGGCAACAGAGTATGTGTTGTCAAAATTGCAAGGTGGCGCTGGATTTGCTATAGAGCTCAGAATGAAGAATTCTCCTCTGGCTGTTTTTCATTTTCAGGATGCAGTGAAAGTGGATTCGAAACGCATACTAGGAAAACTTAAATTATCCGGTCTGCATCTTTCTATTTTCACCGGAGATAAAAAAGAAGCGACCGAGCAGCTGCTCAAAAGTGTCGGGGGCATAGATATATCGGTCAAAACCGAATGTACGCCTGAGGATAAAATGAAAGGGATTCAACTTCTTCGAAAGCAGGGCCGTGTGACGGCGATGGTGGGTGACGGCATTAACGACGCGCCAGCACTGGCTGCCGCCGACGTTGGTATGGTATTTAGCAACGAAGAGCAGACTGCGGCATCAGAGGCAGCTGATCTTGTATTTTTAGGAGGAGACTTTTCGTTGGTTCTGACGTCTTTGGGAATTGCCAAGCGCACGATGAATATAGCTCTTCAAAGTATCTGGTTTGGTATTGGATTGAGTATTTTCATTTTAATTATCTTAATCTCTGTCTTTTATGAATGACATTCGCATCCGTTGGCATGATTCCTCCGCTAATGGGAGCTTTTATTCAGGAAGTTATCGACGTGGCGGTGATTTTCAACGCGCTCCGGGCAAGCCGTTAGCCATGCGTTTTGAAATCCGCATGAGGAGAAGTATCGCAGCAAAAGCAGTAAGAGACATCATGGGGATTGTGATATACCCAAATTCCATAGTAAACCGCTGGGTACACGAAGCAGAAAATCCTACCTGCCCGCAGGTTAAAAAAGTTTTCCCACCGAGCTGAATATAGTAGTGGTATAAAGCGATGATAAAGCCGACGCTCGACATGCCGATACTATAGTCGGCGATATGTTTATCATTTTTTAAAATACCCATCGAGAGTAAAAGTACCTGCGGATACATAAAAATTCTCTGCCACCAACAAAGAAGACAGGGAGTGTATTGGGCAATCTCCGAGTAAAATAAACTTCCGCTCGTTGCGGCAAGGGCAACGATGAAAGCAAGTATTCGAGCGTAGGGGGCGATAGTAGTAAGTATGCGGTTTCGAAGTGTTTGAAGCGGGACGCTTAGGAAATATAAAAGTATTCCGATGTCCGTTAGTGCGGTGAGTATCGCAAGAAGGGTAGCAATGGGTGAAATGAGAGATTTCATAAGCTGTTGAGTTTTTTGGCGAGATCATCGAGTTGAGTTTGAAGGGATGTATCCAGGGATACATATTGTCTCTGGGTTTGTGAAAGCCATTGGTTTTTTTCCATCGCGGCGACTATTTGGGAGATGTTGTCAATTCGTTGGGCGATAATATCGTTGATGCGGTTTACTTCGTCTCTATGTTTTTCATAAAATTCTGAGTACTGTTTGAGTTTACTCCAGCCGGGTTGGATATCCCGTAGGTTTGTCAGTGCATTTTTCCACGAATCGATCACATCTTTCGTATAATTGGGCGGCACATATCCGGCAAAATGCAATACCACCAGATGCGTGGGACAATTATTTATCTGCCCTTGAACTTCTGATACGCCGAAATCGTCGTA
>CAYHEJ010000099.1:719-4109 GCA_964355625.1 uncultured Gammaproteobacteria bacterium | reverse complement strand
GATCCTGTCTTTTATAAGACTAATTCATTTGTCAGGCAATGGACGGCGCCGGCGGAAAACTTGAGGTCGTAGAGGGGTACCACGATATGCCGTATCCCCATAGAATGAATTGTTTCTTCAATGTGTGGAGTTTGAAATTTCGCGCATCCTACGAGAATTCCGGGAAACGCGAGACAATTTACGGCAAAAGTACCCGGTTCATCGGGTGCTCCCATGCCATCAATCGGGAGAGCATCAATCACCTCTATGGTATGTTTCCTGCAAAAATCAATAACCTCAGCACGGTTTTCTATAACGGATAAACAGGCAATAACGGCCACACAATGATCATGGCTATCTTTGACTATCGTAAAATTTGTATCCAAATGAAACGCAGGATTTTTGACAACACACACGTTTCGGATTCCCGAAATTCGGGCAACTTCCTCAACACCTTTTTGATTACTTCTCATCACTCCCGCAAACATGAGATTATCTTTCGGTAATAGATAAAATTCTCCCCCTTCTGCGTAGGCATCGGGAGATACTGTACTGACGGTTAATCCCAATGCAGTCATGTACTTTTCCATATAGCCGGCTTCATCCTGCCTGCCACGCGCTGAAAAATTACTGATGATAACATGCCGTTTCCCGACAGATATATAACTATCGCGGACAAAAATAAAATCATGTTTATAAAGATTATCCGTATTAAATTGTTCCGGAAAGGGAAGGGTCAGTACGTCACTCACCCTTTGAAGTTCGGCAACTAACCGGTGATGTGCATCACGGACGACTTCAGGTCTCGGAATATTCCCCTGTTTCATGAGCCAATTATGCTCATACACCGGCATGCCTTTCCCCCACCAGTCGGATTTCGGAAGCTCAGAAATGAGAATTTTCATTCGTTAATGTTTTTTGGGGAGGTTTTTAAACAAAGTTTTCCGGAGTTCCGCTGTCGTTTCCCGGCCATGTTTTTGAAGTTCTTCAATATGAGCAAGTGCACTATCCAGTTTTCCCGATGCTGTCTCGGTAAATACTTCTTTTTTATCATGCAAATCATCAAGCACATCTTTACCTTTTTCTTCCAACAACTTCGTGGCTTTTTTCCCTTCTTTTGTACCTAAAAAGAAAATAACACATGCCCCTACCAACCCACCGATAAACAGTCCGATAAAAAACTTCAGATCTCCGCCTTTGTGTTCATCGCTCATGTTTGTCTCCTTGTTTTTGAAACGATGTTACCATCGAAAGTCCGGTTTTGATCCCATTCATAAAGCCAGACATACTCGTCACCCCCTCGCTCACCGTACCGGTAACTTTTCCTGCATCATCAAGCATCTTGTTGGTTTTTTGCAGAGACGACCGGATCTCAGAAAGTATGAGGTATACCTGAATCCCTAATATGACCAAAAGGAGGGTCAAAGTAATACTAACGCCGATAATAGTAAGCTGTATAGGATCCATGGGCAGTATCGAGTTTTTAATGTGGGATAAGTATGCAACAAAACAATTACTGTGTCAATCCCACTTCCACGACCGTGGCTGTTGATTTACCTAATCTGCTTGTAGCGATAATCGTCAATTTATTTACCCCTGTTTCCAGATTCACCTGATCAAAAAACTTTCCGTCGCCCCGAACCAACACGCTTACACCATTTATCGTAATAGTTGCATCAGGATCGGTCTTACCGAATACATCAACCCGCTTATCGCTCACAACCGATTGAGACTTCGGGGAATCGATAATAAGTATGGGCGCCTGTTGAAGCGTACGGTATTGCAAGCCTAAATAGATTAGAAACAGCGAAACTAATACAACCACAATAAGGGTAATGAATTTTCCGGGAGTCAACTGAAATATAGACCGGTTCAACGGCTCCCCCATGCCTTTAGGAAGCAGACTAGACTTGGATACCTCAATGGTTTGTCTACGAAAAAAAGCCAAAACCGTCCGACTGTTTAAGCCTACAAAATCACTGTAATTTTTCACAAATCCTTTTGCGTAGGAAAGAGAAGGTAAACTTCCCAAATCATCAGATTCGATCGCCGATAAAAATTTTAAACGGATTTTGGTCCCATCTTCTACCTGCTCGAGTGTTAACGATTTACTTTGCCGTGCTTCCCTAAGCATTTCTCCAACTGTTCTCATTGTGATTATTCTGTCTCGACAATTTGGGCGAGATATTCATCCGGATTTTTGATCAACACATCCCGTGGCTTGGATCACTCTGCCGGTCCTATGATGCCAGCTTCTTCTAATTGATCTAATATCCGGGCCGCGCGAGCGTAGCCGACGGAGAGGCGGCGCTGTAAAAGTGATGCGGATGCTTTATCATGCTGGCAGATAAGCCGGAGCGCGTCTTCAAACATCTGGTCTTTCCCATTATTATTACCCATGCCACCCTCTCCTTTTTTCGTCAACGTGACTTTCTGGCTCGTCACCTCTTGCGTGTACTGAACAGGCGTATTTTTACTTTTGAGAAATTCAACAATTTTATCTACTTCCTGCTGGGATACAAACGTTCCCTGAATACGGGTAGGCTTGGATTGATCGGCTGGTATATAAAGCATATCGCCGTGGCCTAATAATTTTTCCGCTCCCGGCATATCAAGGACTACCCGCGAGTCAATCATAGAAGACACACTAAATGCGATACGTGTGGGAACATTTGCTTTGATAAGTCCGGTGATGACATTGACACTTGGCCGCTGTGTCGCAAGTACTAAGTGAATTCCGGTTGCCCGGGCCATTTGCGCCAACCGGCAAATTGTATCCTCTACTTCTACCGGCGCATACGCCATAATGTCTGCAAGTTCATCAATAAATATCACTATATACGGCATAGACTGTAATCCGGAAAGCTCATTATATCCGTCAATATTTCTGACGCCAACTTCGGCAAACTGCTTGTAGCGGTGTTCCATCTCACCTGTGGCCCACCGGAGAGCAGAAAGAATTTTATCCGGCTCGACGATAACAGGAGTCAATAGATGCGGGATGCCGTTGTACCCCGTAAGTTCTACCCTCTTGGGATCGACCATGATCAACCGCACCTCAGAAGGATTTGTACGGAAAAGTAGTGTCGCAATCCAGGCGTTAATAAGTACTGATTTACCCGATCCTGTCGTACCGGCTATGAGAGAATGCGGCATTTTACCGATATCGGCTATCACCGGATTGTCAGATACATCAAGGCCTAGCGCAACGGTAAGTTTACTTTTAGATTTGCGCATGACGTCGGACTGAATCATGCGTTTCAGCGTCACAAACTCAAGCCCACGGTTGGGTATCTCAATCCCCACGAGATTGCGTCCCGGAATCGGCGCTTCTATACGGACTTGCCCTGTGGGTGCAGATAAAGCCAGTGCTAAATCACTGGATAGCGACGTAACTTTGGATACTTTTGT
>CAYHEJ010000099.1:0-709 GCA_964355625.1 uncultured Gammaproteobacteria bacterium | reverse complement strand
ATGCAATTTCTATCGCATACTGCGTGACAGCAGGACCTGAATTGACCTCCGCAACTTTTGCGGTAATGCCAAAGCTCTCAAGTGTTTTTTCTATAACCGAAGCGTTTTTCCGCACGTCGCCGCGATCCGCTTTTTGTCCCGGCCCATCAGATAGAAGCGATACAGGAGGATACTCCCACATTTTCATATCAGCAGAAGTAGCAAGACTAAAATCTTTTTGAGCGGCAGCAACGGAAGTTTTGGCGGGAACCGGCGGCGGCACCATGGGAGTTTTGATGAGTGTTGGCTTTTCCTCATAGGTACCTTTTATTTTGAGTTGTACTTTTTCCGGATAAAATAGATCTTTGTCTTTTTTCGCCAATAACTTACGTAAAGCAGATCCCATCATGTCGCCGAGAGCAGACCCTCCCATGAGGATAAAATTCACCATCGCATCAAGAGAGCTATTGAAAAGCACGATAACTCCGACAATAATCATCGCCAAATAACTCATCAATGCTCCTTCAGTCGACACACGAGAAGCAATCACATTCCACAGCCCCTCGCCGACAATGCCCTGTTGGGTAAGACTCATAAGGGACACCAGGATGATACCTATCCCGACCGGTACATTAGGTTTACCGATAGTGGATTTGATTTTGAAAAAAAGAAAACTCAATGTTACCAAAAATAGATCGGAAGAGCGTCGTGTAGGGAAAGACTGTAGCTA
>CAYHEJ010000098.1:0-4151 GCA_964355625.1 uncultured Gammaproteobacteria bacterium | reverse complement strand
CCAATAATAGGATTTTTTAGAAGAATTGCTCCTAAGCCAAATAGCCAAAATGCCAGTGGCTGTCTGCTAAACCGTTGAATAGATGCCCAGTGGTATGTTGGATTATGCGCCATCAATTGGCCCCATCTGATATACAATGATTCGTCCGTAAAAGGCGGAAAGGTTATAATAAAAATTAAGCGGAGAAGAATAAAAGCAATAAATAAAAGAAGAACGATTTTTTGTGTTTTCATTTGTCCTTAGAATATCACAATAGTATATGTATCATGTAGAATGGATGTATGAAGAATAAACGGAAAAAATGGTATATATCTGATCTTTTTCCTATTGGTGAAAAGGATCACGGTAGCCGTATGCAGATGAATGCCAGTGCCGCTATGCTACGGAGCCAGGTGCAGAAGTTAATTGCCATAGGGACAGTCGTCGCTGTTCTTTTATTGTTTATGGCTGTTAATTCCTTCAAACAAAAACCATTAGACGTAGAGGCTATGTTTGATTTCAAGCGATCGGTTGAAGGAGTAGTTCTTTCTGTTGATGTTGCACGCAATACGTTTTCAGTTCAATATCAATCATCTTCAGATCAGGCAATGGCACAAGCGAATATATCAGTCTGGACCGTACATCTGATCCCCGGCAGATCAAGTGATACAAGCTGTTTTCTGACACGTGATTTAGAAGGAAGTCTTTCATTGGCTGTCCCTGCGGACTGTAGCGTCGTGGTTTCCGTTGGCCGAAAAGTACGAATGAGCTATGTATTTCTCAACATTCCCGATCTTGACGTCGTGGTTCGGTATATCATCGGCCTGCAACCTTTTTAAGGAAATATTCATGGAAGAGTGTCGAGGTGAGTTCTGGGTGGAAGCAGGTGGCCAGATTATAATACGCTCCACGGGTTTCTTCACATGCGATGATTTCAGAGCCTTCTTTTGCAAGCACGGTTACGGATTTTCCGACTTTTTCGATACGCGGTGCGCGGATAAATATAGCTCGGAGAGTCCCAAGAGATGTTGTGATGTCTTTTTCAAATGATTCGGATTGCCGGCCGTAGGCATTTCTGTCGATTGTTATATCCATCCGCGCGAGCGTTTGCTGATCTGCTGTTTTGTGATGGACGGTTTTAGCAAGCATGATAGCTCCGGCACAGGTACCGAATATAAATTTAATTTTTATTAAATTCCCCCACATGTCTTCACGCTTGCAGAGTTTGTACAAGGTCGTACTTTCTCCTCCGGGAATGATAAGAGCGTCTAAAGATGCTGCATCCTTTTTTGTGCGGACGGGTAGGACGCGGACAGTAAAGTGGAGATTTTTCGCAGATTGTTCTAATGCATGGATATGTTCTATGACGTCTCCATGGAACGCGAGGACACCGATTGTGATCGTTTTCATGGGAATTATATCCCTCGTGATGCTAATTTTGTTGCAAGAGCAGAAATTTCCTGACCTTTCATGGCGCCCCCGAGGTTTTCGCTAGCTCGGGCGATGACTTTAGGATCGGTATAGTGGGCTACCGCGTCGACTATGGATTTAGCATAACGTTGGGGGTTACTACTTTTAAAAATTCCTGATCCCACAAATACACCGTCGACTCCGAGCTGCATGCATAGGGCGGCGTCTGATGGGGTAGCGATACCTCCGGCTGCAAAATTGACGACCGGGAGTTTACCGAGTTTGGCTGTTTGAATGACAAGGTCATAAGCAATTCGATAGGTTTTAGCCAGTGTTTGAAGCTTCGTTGTTTGTTTACGCTTGTAAAGCGATACGAGCTCCTCTATACCGCTCATAACTGCTCGGATATGGCGGACCGCCTCAACGATATTACCGCTTCCGGCTTCGCCTTTGGTCCGGACCATGGCGGCGCCTTCACTGATCCTTCTCAACGCTTCGCCGAGGTCGCGTGCTCCACACACAAAAGGAATAGAAAATTTTGATTTATCTATATGGAACTCTTCATCGGCAGGGGTAAGCACTTCGCTTTCGTCGATATAGTCCACCTCAAGAGCTTCCAAAACCTGCGCTTCGACGAAATGTCCAATCCGGCACTTGGCCATGACGGGGATAGTGACAGCGGCTTGAATTTCTTTAATTTTCGTCGGATCAGACATCCTCGCGACTCCGCCATCTGCGCGGATATCAGACGGTACCCGCTCGAGGGCCATAACAGCGACAGCGCCTGCGTCTTCAGCGATACGGGCATGCTCAGCGTTGACGACGTCCATGATGACGCCGCCTTTAAGCATTTGTGCGAGTCCGGATTTAATAGTAAACGTACCTTTTGATTTCATCGCTCTCCATTATATCACGGGGGATACAAAAAAGTCCCGCTGTAGCGGGACTTTTTTTATATTTCGTTGCCGAAATTATTATGCAAGTTTTACATTTTTTGCACTTGGGCCTTTTGGACCATCTACGACATCAAACGTAACAGCTGCTCCAACTTGAAGTGCGTCAAACGTAACGCCGTTTAAATCTTTAGAATGAAAGAAAAGGTCTTTAGTCTCGCCATCGCGAGCAATAAAACCAAATCCTCTATCTGTTTTTGTTTTAATTGTACCGTTCATAGTTTCTCCTTTCAGTCTCTATAGTATACCATTTTTTTGAAAAAAATACATGATTAGTAGCGCGTAGGGGAATTGAACCCCTCTTGATAGATTGAGAATCTACCGTCCTAACCGATAGACGAACGCGCCGTCGTTATGCAATTTTAACAGCTACGTATTGACACCGCAAGGCAACTTCGATACAATTATTTTCGTACTGCTCCCTCATTATCCTAAGGTTGATCGGGGAGGTTTTTTTAGGCAAAAAATGTATGGATACAAACAATAAAATAATACTTACCAAAGATGGGTTGGCAGAGCTCAAGCGTGAGCATGAAGAGCTCGTGAGCGTAAAACGGCCCGAAGCAGTCACTCGGCTGGCAGCTGCACGGGAGCTCGGTGACCTTTCGGAAAATAGTGAATACGCCGCGGCAAAAACGGATTTATCCTTTATCGACGGCCGAATCTTGGAACTTGAAGAAATTATTCATGGGGCTAAAATTGTGACGACTCACGGAAGATCACACGTGGATGTTGGCTGTAAAGTCACGCTCACGATAAACGGGAAAAGGGAAACATTTACGATGGTTGGCGAATGGGAAGCGGATCCCAAAGAAATGAAAATTTCTCATTCTTCACCACTTGGGAAAGCCCTGATGGGTAAAAAAGTAGGAGAAAAAATAGATGTGGAAGCTCCCGCGGGAAAGCTTTCATACAAAATACTTAATATAGAATAGGGTCTTGCATAGATAACGGTTGTATAATTGATTATTAATGCCGTTAGTAACGTCTAAAACTACATCTATCATCCGGATCCGCATTTCTGACAAGAAATACGCCTTGATTATTCGATCGTTTGCTGTCGACTTAACGGCAATACAAACAGCAACTCTTGCCTTCGTTAACCGTAATACAGTCAATCGATATTTCACATATTTCCGGCGTCAAATCATACGGGCTGCCCTTAAAGAACGAACACAAGAGAAAATAACCAACGGAGTGGAAATTGATGAAAGCTATTTCGGTCCCAGACGCCAACGGGGAAAACGTGGTCGTGGAGCAGGAAACAAAATTGTCGTCCTGGGATTACGAAAAAGAAATGGAAAGGTGTTTGCCGAGATTGTCCCCGATGCGTCCAGGCAAGAACTGCTGCCTATTATTCGACGGACAGTCAAGTCAGGGTCAGACATCTATACAGACGGATGGAGATCATACGACGCACTCGCTATCTACGGGTACAATCACAAGAAAGTAAATCATCAGAAAAACGAGTTTACGAGGGACGATATTCATATCAATGGGATGGAATCTTTTTGGAGTTGGACAAAACGAAGATTAGCGAAGTTTAATGGCGTTCCCACGTCATTATTTGCAATGAATCTATTGGAATCAGAATGGCGGTTTAATCACAGGAGTGATATACTAAATCAAATCAGAAAACTGATTCGTTTTAGAAAGAGGAATTTACATCTTATCTAGGCAAGACCCTAGAATAATAATAAAACATAGAGAAGAAGCACCCGCCACCAGGCGGGTTTTTTGTGATAATATTGCCTTATGCCGACAATTGATGAATTGAAAAAAGTCCGTTTAGAAAAACTGGAAACCTTG
>CAYHEJ010000097.1:0-4159 GCA_964355625.1 uncultured Gammaproteobacteria bacterium | reverse complement strand
TAAATTCGTGAAATTGGGTGTTGACAAACCGTGAAAAATGGGTAACTATGGATATTAGTGGGAGGAAATGGTAGGATTGGTCCATGAAGTTATTCCTTGGGAAATACGATCATGCTTTAGATGAACGGGGCCGTGTAACGCTCCCGAGAAAAATTCGGCAAGAACTGGGGGAACAGGAAGTAGTACTGTCGCGGGGATTTGATACCTGTATTTTTGGATTTGATAAAGAGAGTTGGGAGAAGGAAGCGGCAAAACAATTGGAAGCCTCAGTGACAGAGGAGAAAGCAAGAGCATTGCGCCGATATATGTTCGCGGGAGCAGAAAAAGTAGAGGTAGACAAGCTTGGTCGTGTTCTTTTGCCTGCGCTGCTCAAGGAATATGCACACATTGGCCGGGATGTCATGGTAATAGGCGCCGGAGACCATTTTGAAATTTGGGATACAAAGAATTGGGAGGCTTATGAATCCAAACTATCATAAGCCGGTCATGGTGGAAGAGGTACTCGCCGGGCTTTCGATACAAGCCGGGAAGCAATATATAGATGCGACGCTGGGGGGCGGGGGTCATGCGATGGAAATAGTGAAACGTGGGGGAATTTTACTGGGGATTGATGCTGATGCTGATGCAATTGAATATGCGAGAGATCGATTGAAATCGGATTCTTGTACGCTTGTTCAGGGAAATTTTCGAAATATCGAAACAATTGCAAAGGAAAATGGTTTTGAAGAGGTGTCCGGGATTGTAATGGACTTGGGAGTATCAAGCTACCAACTTGATACGGCAGATAAAGGATTTAGCTACCGATTTTTGGAAGCACCATTGGACAGTAGATTTGATAGGACAAAGGGAGAATCGGCAGCAGAATGTGTGAATCATTCAAGTGAGGAGGAGCTTTATGAAGTTTTTACAAAGTTTGGTGAGGAAGAGCGTGCTGGGCCAATTGCTCATGCTCTTATCCGCGCCCGTTCGGTAAAAGAAATTACAACAGTCGGGGATATCGTACGCGTGGTGAAGCTTGTGGCTGGGGATAATAAGCAGACTACAGGTGTGTTGTCCCGAATATTTCAAGCACTACGCATGCAAGTGAACGATGAGGTAATTGCATTGAGAGAGGGTCTTGCGGGAGCAGAGAGGATACTTGCACCCGGGGGAATGTTCGCAGTTATAAGTTTTCATTCACTTGAAGACCGTGTTGTGAAGTTGTTTATGCAAGGGGATGGTTGGCATCAAATAACGAAAAAACCAACTATTGCAACACTGAGTGAATGGAGAGCAAATAGTCGTTCACGAAGTGCGAAATTGAGAATCGCTCAAAAGATATGAAGAAAATCGGAAGAACTTTTATACGGTTAGTACCGATTTTGGCTGTCATGTTGGCAGTCATAGAGATTATATTAATCAATCAGCTTGCAGGATCCGGCACAACAGTTCGATCCGTGGATCTTTCGGTCGATACCCTCCGCAACGAAAATGAACTATTGGAACAGCGTGTAGCTTCAGCATCGTCGCTCGTGTCAATTTCCTCAAAAGCGAAAGACATGGGTTTTATAGAACCTACCAAATCACAATATCTCTCCATCCTGTCTGAACAGCTTCCTGTTGCATTTAACAATGCCAGATAAATCTATGTGGAGAGCACGCATAGGATTTAGTTTCATTATCGGATCATTTTTCATCATTTTGATACGGCTTTTTTATTGGCAGGTACTTTCCGGAGATTCGCTCCGGCTTCAGGCATCTGCACAGTACTTTCTGAAATTTACTCTCCCTGCGACACGGGGAGAACTGATAGCTGCCGATGGCAACCCGCTTGTTATGAATATGCCGGCATTCCTGGCGTACGCCGAGCCAAAACAAATAAAAGATCGAAGTGAATTTGTTCGACTTGTAGCTCAACCACTCGGGTTGGATGAACAAGAGATCGTGAACGAGCTTTCGCAGGAAGGAAGAGTGTGGGTGCCGCTTGCAAGAAAAGTCGCTACACATGTAGCTGATGTTTTAAAAGATTTACAGCTGGTTGGATTAGGATTTGAACCGGAAGCATCGCGATATTATCCGGAGGCCTCAATGGCCGCGCATCTGTTGGGATTTGTGGGAATGGACCAAAATGGAAGTGATAAAGGCTATTTTGGGCTTGAAGGATATTACGACCGTGAACTTCGAGGTGTTGATGGCCGCATACAGGTGGAAAAGGATGTCCGCGGCGCGCCCATTATTATTGGAGAGGAGAAACGAATTGAAGCCGTCCATGGACGTTCTCTCGGACTTTGGATAGATAGAACAATACAAAGAACAGCGGAAAAAAGACTCATGGAAGGAATCACTGCATATGGCGCCAAGGAGGGATCGGTGGTCGTCATGGATCCAAAAACCGGCGGTATTCTTGCTATGGCTTCGTATCCTTCGTATGATCCAGCCCGTTATGTGTCATACGACAAATCTTTGTATAAAAATCCCATCGTGGCCGGGAGTTTTGAACCCGGATCTACATTCAAAGTATTAGTCATGGCAGCAGCGCTCAATGAGCATGCCGTAACAGCTACGACGGTCATGGATGAGTCAGGCCCTGTGCGCGTGGGAGACTATACTATCCGCACGTGGAACAATGAATATCATGGTCCGCAGACCATGAGTCAGATTATCCAACATTCATCCAACGTCGGCATGGTATTTGTGGAGAAACAGTTAGGAGAAGATAAGTTTATCAAATATATCCGGTCTTTTGGGTTTGGAAAACCGACCGGAATAGACCTGGAAGACGAAGTGTCCCCGGAATTACGCGGGGGAGATCAGTGGGGAGAGATAGACCTTGCGACTGCTTCATTTGGACAGGGTATAGCTGTTACTCCTTTACAGATGGTGAGGGCCGTGGCTGCTATTGCCAATGGAGGGAGACTTGTAGAGCCGCGAATGGTTAAAAAAACATTCGATGCGAAAGGAAAAATAATTGAAATGAAACCAAAACAAGGGACTCAAGTTATAAGCCGCGAGTCTGCTGAAATCGTAACGGAAATGATGATAAACGCGGTTGACAATGGTGAGGCGAAGTGGGCAAAGCCAAAAGGATATAGAATAGCGGGAAAAACCGGCACTTCACAAATACCGGTATCAGGTCACTATGATGATAAAAAAACAATTGCTTCATTCGTCGGATTTGCTCCCGCTGACGACCCTGCATTTGTTATGCTTGTGACTCTCCGGGAGCCCAGTTCATCCCAATGGGGATCGGAAACCGCCGCTCCGCTCTTTTTTACCATAGCCCGCGATATATTGCTTTATAAAGGCATCGCCCCACAGCTGTAAATCCGTTAAAATGGTATAATACATTTATGATTCGAAGCCTCAAAGGGCTCTATCATCTGCTTCTTGCCTGTATTGCCAACATTTGGTTTGGCTTTCCCGGGAGGAAACTTGTGGTAATAGGGGTCACGGGTACTGACGGAAAAACCACTACGACCACCCTTATTTACGAAATTCTCAAAGCCGCGGGGATGAAAGCATCCATGATTTCTTCGGTGCACGCGGTGGTCGGCGGAAAGGTTTATGATACGGGATTTCATGTCACTACGCCGAATGCATTTTTTGTACAGAAATATCTCCGTCAGGCAGTCAATCATGGAGATACCCACATGGTTCTTGAGGTGACATCTCATGGCTTATCCCAGCATAGAGTTTGGGGTATTCCCTTCGCGATTGGGGTTATTACTAATGTCACCCACGAGCATTTAGATTGGCATAAAACTTTCGCGCGTTACTTGAAAACCAAATTATCCCTCCTGTTGCGATCAAAAATAGCAGTGATTAATCGGGATGAAGCGGAGTTGTATAACAACTGTATGCCTATATTGCGGCGCAAGCGTGTGATAACGTATGGAATTCGTAGAGAAGCTCAGGTGATGCCCTCAACTCACCCATTTACAACGCCAATGCCCGGAGAATTTAACCGGTATAATTGTTTGGCCGCTGTATCAGTTGCAGTCGCGCTGCATATTCCTATGAAAACCGTGCGTCCGGCGATATCGAATTTTGCCGGTGTACCAGGACGTATGGAGACGGTAGCAACGGATCCGTTTCGTGTCATTGTAGACTTTGCTCATACTCCAAATGCAATTGACAGAGCATTGAAGACCGCAAAAAAACTTACGAAAAAACGCTTAAT
>CAYHEJ010000096.1:0-4259 GCA_964355625.1 uncultured Gammaproteobacteria bacterium | reverse complement strand
CATGGGACCGGTTATTCAATTTATACTAGCTATCGCTGTTGCGACCACCTCGCTTGCAGGTGGAAGTCTTGTATGGCCCAGATTTACGTCCCAGGAGCGTCCAAAACTTTTGCAGGAGGTTCATGATCTAGTGATACGAACGCCGGTGGGTCAGGAAACTGCTCAGGTATTGGGAGTTTCAGATGAAACTCATGTAGAGCCGATAAACGTCGGACAGGCTGTAGGGGCGGCATTTAATGGGGTAAGGACTGCAGTACAAAATAGAGTGCAAACCATTATTGTCGGCAATGCAGTAAATCAATTAAGCGCGCAATTTGACCGCTTGCCCATAGAGCAAAAAGAGCAGATTCAGCAAATATTGTGTAAGCCATCCGGCAATTAACAAGAATCATCTATGGATGAAGAACTAAAAAATCGAGCAACTCAGGTTCTGGAAAAAATAGATATTGAAGGAAAGCATAAAGCCATTCGCGAGCTCGAGGCGGAAAGTATGCATCCTGACTTCTGGAAAGATCCGCAAGCTGCAGCAAAAAAAATGAAACGTTTAGCGGCAATTCAAAAAGAGCTCGAAGAGGGAGAGATGCTTGAGTTATATATAAAAGAAGGAGCTGATGCTGAGTTAATGAAAGCTGTTGACCGGCTTGAGTTTTCTTTATATCTTTCCGGCCCGTATGATCAAAATGATGCCATCCTTGCCCTGCATGCCGGTCAAGGCGGTACAGAGGCAATGGACTGGACACAAATGCTTTACCGGATGTACTCCAGATTTATAGAACGCAAAGGGTGGGAGTTTGATGAAGTGGATTTTACTCCGGGGGATGAAGCAGGCATCAAGAGCATTACACTCTCGGTGTCCGGCGCGTATGCATACGGTTTATTAAAAGCAGAAGCCGGTGTTCACAGGCTGGTTCGGCAATCTCCTTTTAATGCAGATAAATTACGCCAAACGTCTTTTGCTATGGCAGAAGTATGGCCGGTATTTGAAGAAGAAAATGCCGTGGAGGTGAAAGAAGAAGATCTTGTATGGGATTTTTACAGAAGCGGCGGTAAAGGAGGCCAGAATGTCAATAAAGTATCCACAGCCGTTCGCCTGACCCATAAGCCCACAGGCATCATTATTACGAGTCAGGCACAGCGGTATCAGGGACAAAACCGTGAGTACGCATTAAAAATATTGCAAGCCAAATTATGGGCGGCACAACAGCAAGATATAAAAATTGAGCAAAGTAAATTGAAAGGCGCGTATAAAACGCCAGGATGGGGCAATCAAATACGTTCCTATGTACTTCATCCCTATCATATGGTAAAAGATCTGCGGACCCAGCTGGAAACCGGCAATACAGACCGTGTGCTTGACGGCGATATCGAAGATTTTATAGTCGCATACTTGAAAAAAATATCATAAGAGATGATAATGAGAAAGTCAGGGAGGAAAAATATGGATGTGGAGTCTGTAGTAGAACAAGAAATAGAAAACACTATGAAACTCAATTGGCGAATTTTTATTGGCGTTTATGTGTTATTAATCCTTCTTGGGGTTGGAACCGGGTACATGTTGTCGTCTAAACAAGCAGGATTTGGTGCAGTTGGTCAAAAATCGTCTACCATAAAAACAGATACCGTAGCCGGAAGTACCGATGCGACGACCTTTAAAGATTCCGCTGAGGGGACTATCGAAAAGGGCGGACTTGACAGCGAAGGATCTCATAAACTCATCCGCGATGGCGGTCCGTCGCAGACTGCATACCTCGTTTCTTCAGTCGTTGATCTTGACGAATATGTGGGTAAAAAAGTACGGGTGTGGGGTCAAACCATGGCCGCCAAAAAAGTTTCCTGGCTCATGGATGTAGGGAAAATAGAACGTTTACAGGAATGATTCGATTTGACAATGTCTCCAAACATTTTACCGGGCATCCGAGCGCCCTTTCAGACGTAACCGTTGAGATCAAAGACGGGGAGTTTGTATTTCTGATAGGTCCTTCCGGGGCGGGAAAAACGACTCTTTTGCGGCTCCTCATCCGCGACATGCGTCCGACCAAGGGGACGGTGCATGTTGACGAATGGAATTTATCGACCCTTCCCTCATCAAGCGTGTATTTACTCCGCCGGCGAGTAGGAACTGTATTTCAGGATTTCAAACTTCTTATCGACCGGACTGTTTATGAAAATGTCGCATTGGGTTTGGAAATTCTTGGCAAAAAACCGAAAGAAGTAGAGTCGAGAGTTATGGATGTGCTGGAACTCGTGGGACTTGCCGATAAAAAAAATAGTTTTCCTTTGCAGTTATCAGCAGGTGAGATGCAAAGGACGGGCATTGCCAGGGCGATTGTCGGCGGCCCTGGAATATTACTTGCCGACGAACCAACGGGAAATCTTGATCCTCAAACATCATGGGATATACTGGATATTCTCAAAGAAATTCATACAATCGGTACGACGGTTATCATGGCGACGCATAACTCTCTTATTGTCAATGATTTGAAAAAACGTACCATCGCTCTTGATCACGGCAAAATCATCAGCGATGAAGAAAAAGGGCGATATCATGTGCCCGTTCATGCCAAAGGAAAAAAAGATCATGCAAGTACTACGTAACACCTGGAAACACATGCGACGGAGTCCGTATCAGTCGCTCGCGGCGATCCTTACTATGTTTTTGACGATGCTCTTGACGGGGCTTTTTTTCCTCGCGACTGCTGGTTCTTCATTTGTACTTCATTATTTTGAAAGCAAGCCGCAAATCACGGTATTTTTTACTAATAAGGCGGCCGCGGGAGATGCGGATGCGCTAAAAGAAACACTTGAAGCCACCGGAAAAGTCGCATCAGTAAAATTTGTATCCAAAGAAGATGCACTTGCTATCTATCGGGAACAGAATAAAAAAGATCCGCTCCTTTTGGAAATGGTCACGGCAGATATATTACCGGCTTCATTGGAAGTATCAGCTCTGGATCCGAACTATTTGCAGGATCTCGCTCCTTTACTCAAGCAGGCGCAGGGGGTAGAGGAAGTGGTGTTTCAAAAAGATGTGGTAGACACACTCCTTCGATGGACCAATGCGATTCGTTTGGTGGGCGGCGCGCTTGTAGGGTTATTAGGATTGGATGCAATTCTTATTGTCATGACGGTCATCGGTATGAAAATAGCATTAAAAAAAGAAGAGATCGAGATACTTACTCTCGTCGGAGCAGCGCCATGGTATGTGCGCGTGCCGTTTCTCGTAGAAGGGGGATTATACGGCGCTATTGGTGCATTTTTTTCCTGGGTGATTATCGTAGGATTGCTGTTATGGCTCCGTACAACAATATTGGGATTTTTAGGCATCATTCCGTTTGTTTCGCACGTATTGGTAAACCCGCTCTCCGGTATATTTTTACTCGCAATTATTAGTTTTCTGGGCTTGCTCGGCGCTATCGGGTTTCTTCTTGGGAGTCTTGGGAGTCTGGTAGCGCTTAGCCGGTACCTTAAATTTTAACTGTGCAACACAAGCTGATACTCCGATTGCTCTTCATCGTATTCGTTGTTTTGCTTTTATCAGGTAATGTGCATGCAAGCGCTAGTGATGTAGAGGTTCTGCAGCAAAAAATAAATGAACTTCAGGGACAGGAAAACAGTCTCGCCAAACAGATAAACTTATTAAATTCCCAAATAGATCTCACGACGCTTCGAATTAGCAGTATAAAAGGCGCTATAGATAAGCTGAGCGGCGAAATCGGTGAGCTAAACGATGAGATAGATCGGTTGGAAATTTTGAAAACCAAACGGCTAGAACTCGTTCTTCATAGAATCCCCGAAACGTATAAGAGAAATCAGATGTCCCAATTTGGCATCGTATTGTTCAGTCAAAGCTTTTCCGACTTTCTGCTGCGGATCAAATATCTTTCACGCGTACAAGAGGAAGATGCTCAGTTGTATAAACTTCTGCAAAATACGCAGGATACCTACGGTGAGCGCAAAGAACTTCGGGAGAAAAAGAAAACTCAAAGTGAGTCATTAAAAGTACAACTTGAACAGCAGTCAAGGGAATTGGCACGGCAGAAAAAGGAAAAACAGGTGTTATTGGATCAAACAAAAAATAGCGAAGTAGTCTATCAAAAGCTTCTGGCTCAGGCGTTAGCGGAAAAAAACGCCATAGAACAGGCGCTGATTAATTCCATATCATTGGGACCTGTGAAACAAGGGGACCCAATTGCATTGGTGGGAAATACTGGCTATCCTGGTTGTTCAACGGGGGCCCACCTTCATTTTGAAGTACGTAA
>CAYHEJ010000095.1:0-4335 GCA_964355625.1 uncultured Gammaproteobacteria bacterium | reverse complement strand
TGCCACACGCAATATTTTGATCTATCTGATTACTTGGACAACTCCCAGCATAGCAATTCGTTCCACTGGGACTTGATCCGTAAGTACTCCCACAGGAAGAAGTGGCATAACTACCCTCATATCCTGTCCCACTTGCATTACATTTTTTGTACTCTGACCCACGAGGTAAGTCAACTGACTTGCAGCTACCTGGTGTGCACGCACCTGACGTTGGTGTGGTTATTTTGCAAAAAAATTGATTACTATTTTGTGATTGACTTTCCTGACATGTGCCAGTACCAAGATTCGTAGAACAAGGCGCATTTAAAGATGTACATCTTGAAGTTGAAGGGGGCGGCGGAGTTGTTGTTGATCCAGTTGATCCGCATGTGCCGTTGGTCTGTTTGCCGCTACAGCAACTTCCATTTCCTTTGGGTTTACCGTCAGCGATACAAGTAGGTAAGACACATCCGCAATGAATACCGCCTTCGTCGCCATTTTTTACACATGTTCCTCCGCCATTAGCACAACTCGATCCAACGGTTTGACCTCGACAGGCAGTATTATTGCCATTACAAATTTTTGTCTCGCCTCCCCCATTATCAGGTGGTGGAGTAGACGTACCACCACTTCCTCCAGGAGCACAAGCAGGAGGGCGCCAGCCCGTATTAACGAATTGGTGATTTTGGCATTCATAATACCCATCTGATCCACAATGGTTATCAGCAGAGCTTCCACATGGTCCTGCGGCGCGGCTTCGGGTATCGGCTAACTGTTTCTGCTGTGAAACGAAAAAGACCGCAAGGGGCAATGTGAGAAGAAGAAGAAATAAACCGGCAAGAATCATACCGACATTGGGTTTTTTCAATTTTGGTTTTTCTGGGACTTCAGGTTCTGGCGGTGCCGGCGCAGGATGTACGATAAGTGAATCAGAAGGAGATTGCATTTTTGCTGCATCCAATATATCTGTCATACATCTTCTATCTTAGAGTGTTTAGCTTAATAAAATCAATACCTACGATGACTGTCCCTCCCGCAAATAATCCAATGCCAAGTAAAAGGAGGACAATAGTAAGAAGTTCATTTCCGCTGTCTGGCGGCGGATCGCCGGAAAGAGTAGACGTGGGTACATCAAGAGGAGTCGCGGATGGTGTAGCGTCTCCTAATACTTGAGAACCGCTTTTGAGAACAGTAAATGCATGTGTTATAGCAACCGGTTTTCCTGCGCCGTCGACCGTCGTAATCGTGACGCTTTGTTTACCGGGAGCAAGCGCTTTGGGTGGAGTAAAACTCCATAGGCCATCAGAAGCGACCTTTACCGATCCGCTGATAGGGTGAGTGATGCCCACGCTGATGCCGACAAATTTATTTGGAAATCCCTTGCCTTGTATAAGCGGGCGTGTCGTCGGAAGCGAAGCTCCCTGTATGGGAGATACAAGCGCGACGGAAAAAGAATGAGTACTATTTTCACCTAGTACGGCGCTATTTAAAGGAAGGGTAGGAGTAGTTGTCGAAGTCCGGAGAGCAAGCGGCGCGTTGCCGGGTGTTTTTGCCTGCTGTCTACGAAAATCATATGTCTTTCCGAGTGTCATTTCAGGAACCGGAGAATCGTTGAGCGTATCGGTAATTGCTGATGTTTCAAGATTATTGTAATGCACGGAGATCGTTTCGCCCATCCGTTCAAGTGTTGGCAAAAAACTCGTCAAATCGGCGGATCGCACTTGATTAAGAGGTATGAGCCAGAGTCCTGATGGCTTGGTGAGGGTAGACAATTCCTGTCCACCATCGAGAGTCAGGTACACAAGCGCACCATCGACCGCCTGATCGCTCGCCATCCGGATTGTGCCATATGCCGGCTCTAAACCTTTTGTGTTCGCAGAAAGATTATCCGGTGTCCGAATTTTAAATGATGTACCATTAGGCATAATTTTTACAGTGTAATCAGTGTTTGGTTGTGCATCTGCTACTGTGACGCTGTGGGCGAGGTATTTGCCTATTTTTCCTGTTTCATCCCGCTGGTCATAATAAATTTGATTATTTTTTTGTGGAGATGAGACAAGGAGTGTGCCTATTGCGGGAACTTGTGTGATCCACGAAATAGTGAATGAGGAATCAGTGATGTTGGTCCGTTTGACACTCGTTGGTTCTTGTGATCCGGATGCTCCAGAAGGAGATCGTACCATTTGTTCGATAAATACAACCGCACCAATAATTGCGAGGACTAATAAAAGGCCGACGATGGTAGGAAATCTGGTTGGAAACTTCATAATCAGAATTCTTTTCTGTTTGCTACAAGAGTCAATGTATCGATGTCGATTTTTGCATTCAGCGGGACGACTATTTCCTGCGTGGTTTGGGATACCGTGGTCGTTTTGTAGGTTTTTAACAATTCAAACGTAATCCATAAGGATACTGTAAAAAAGGTGAATACTGAGATAAGTAATAAATCCCGATCGTTATCCATATTAATCCACAAGATAGTACGCTTTTAATTTTAGAGCAAGCTGTAAAAGTCTGCTACTGGGAATCGCACTTTCGGTGCCGACGAACCCAGCGGAAATTGGAGTGACGGTGACTGAATCAACAGAAACAATACGCCGCATACTCGTAATCCCCTCTAAAAACGTACGAATATTTTGATACGACCCCTGCACTGCAATGGCGACATCATAGAGTTGGTGTTTGTTTGCCGGGGTTTTTCCTGTACCCGGGCCTGGTTCCTGACCGGTCAGTGGCACACTCGGTAATTGGACTGTTGTAATAAGGGTACCACTCATACTTGCGAGATTCCGCAGTTGAATCAAGAGGGGTACGGCGTCGGGGATAATCGGCAACGCCTGATCGACGGCAGGCAGAAGGGACTCGACTTCCTGGTAATTCGCCTGTGCTTCTATAAGTGCCGTGATTTTATCTTCCATTTTTTTATTTATTTCTATTTTGTCGCTGATTTCACGTTTGAGCACAATGATGGTTTGGATAGTTGGCCGGATTGCATACCACCCAAAGAGTGAAATCGCAAGAAATGAAAACACGATCGTCGTGTATGCCCGGGATTTTGGTTTTGACAATATCGGTTCAAGAGATTGGTAGTACTTGCGGTACCGTTGAACTTCTGTTTTGTAATTGTATGGCATAGATGTTATTTTGATTTTGCCTGAATAATCTGCGCGGTAAATGCAAATTGGATTCCAATGATCGGATCGCGTTTGATGTCTCCAATATCGATAGCTTTGAGATTTTTTGATGACTGAAGGTTTGCCATAAAGCGGGCAAATGCGCCAGTTGATCCGGCAGATGCCTGGATAGTGAGTTTGTCTCTGGATAGATCATATGATTGCAATGAAACCCCCTGCGGCAGAAGCGTTTGAAACATCGTGAGTGAATTCAGCGGATCGACGGGCTGGACGACCAGAGTTTTGATTTTTGCCAATTTATCCTGCAGAGCTCTGACCTCTTTTTCAAACGGGAGATTCGCTTCGATAATATCCTGTTTTTGGGTCACTTCTTCTTTGAGATCTGTGAGTTTTCGATCAAGGCTAAAGCGCGAGATAAAAGCCAGAAGGACCACGATTTCCGTGCCGATCATAATGTAGCGTCCGTAGGTGACCGCCCAACTGACGATACGCCCGAGGGGCGTATGTTCCATTTCCGAATCGCCTAAAAGGTTAATAGATATATTATTGGCAGGCATATACATCTAGTATAGCAAGTTCGGCTGATTAGTCTAACTGGAATTATTTTTTAGAGAGGAGTCTTGAGAGGCGGGACTTAAGGCGTGCGGACTTATTCAGATGGATGATACTGCGTTTTGCTGCTTTGTCGAGCGCCTGAAACGCACGAGATAGAGATTTTTTCGTTGGAGATTTTCGGGCGGATTTCACTACGTCATGAAGTGCTTTACGGGCAGACATTGTTTGCTTGGTCCGTTTGCGGTCGTGCCGAAGTTTTTTTTCGGCCTGTGCAGTGATTGGCATAATAGAGTGTAAGTATAGCATAGATTTCACTCTTGGGGAAGACTATAATACGAGACAATGAAGCGTGTGTGGGAGATAATCGGCAAAAAACAAACGTCCGTAGGATCTGCGGCGATGATTTTGGTTTCTATGGTATTTGCGTCCCGGGTGTTGGGACTCATACGCGACCGATTGCTTTCCGCGCGTTTTGGTCCGGATGAATTGGGTGTCTACTTTGCGGCGTTCCGCTTGCCGAATCTTATCTTTGAACTATTGGTGACCGGCGCATTGACCAGTGCGTTTATTCCGGTATTTACCAAAGCTTTAAGGGATAAAGAAAAAAATGTTTGGGAAATAGCATCATCAATTACTAATATTGGAGTTTTAGTTTTTTCCGTACTTG
>CAYHEJ010000094.1:0-4361 GCA_964355625.1 uncultured Gammaproteobacteria bacterium | reverse complement strand
GCCATACAGTTACGGTGGGAGACGGTGTGGTATTTGCTATAAACAGGAAAAACGGTGAAGTGTATCTAGTTAGTAAGCTGCAAGGAACTGAAAAACAAGTCGCAAAGAACGGTGAAGTGCACTATGTAGATATAGCTGATGTCTATAAAAGTAAGGTGAATAATGCTTCGTTGTTTGCAGGGTTGACTTCCGAGCTGACGCAATCCTTTGGAGGAACTGCCAGAAAACAGTTAGTACAGGCAAATATTCGGTCGATAAACTTCTTGCAGGGAGAAGATATTGTTCTTATTGCCGGATCGGATCAGTTACTCAAGCTTTACGGAGCTGACATGCTCGTGGATAAAGATTCCACTCAAAAAACTTTGCAGCGGATACGACCGAAATCAGGTAGCGCGTTTGCATCGCTCGTTTCGGCTGTGAGGCAGAATTCCACAGGAACCGTCGCGCAGATAGAAAAAGATCACAATAAGAAGCCGCTGGACGATCTTGGGTTTCTTGTGGAAGAGGTAGTTTCCGGAGGGATTTTGGGAGTAGGTGATAGCGTGCAATTTGATGGCGACGGCACTTCTAACGCTTCCCGACCCATACGGATCGGATCAAAAGATATCAACAATGTCGTCGTATCAGATAAATCAGTGGCCGACGAACATAGTCAATTATATCAGAAAGATAAATCATGGGTTATAAAACAGGTGAGTGATAAAACTGAAAAAGTACTTACCAACGGTAATACTATTCAGATCGGAGAGGTTGTAATCACTATCAAGATAGAACTCGATGGTCGTATCATTCTTTCAAGAGTGTCACCCAAAGCAGTCAAATCCGTATCGATTCCATTAACGCCCGCTAAACAACAAACTCGTCTTTCTGAACAACTTACAAAGTGGATACCTAATGACGTTCAGAGGGCGGCGGCACAGGTAGCTGTTCACGCGGCGCTTGCGGGTGTAGTGATCCCCGCGGGACTCTTGGACTCACTTGAGGATCCAAATGTCCAACAAGCCCTCGCGTCGCTTGGAGCGGCAACCCAAGAATACGCCGCACTTGTTCCGTTAATTGTAAAAACATTGGGAAGCGTGAATGTGAATGCTATGCCTGCAGTTTTGGGAGACATCCAGAGGTTTGTTAAAGCGTTACAAAAAACCCAATGGGGAGACGTGCCTGAAATACATAGTGTCCAGTTGCTTCTTTCTCAAGTTGCCCCAACTCTCAAGGTTCTTCCATCTGATGTTATACCATATCTCACTGCGGTTATTTCCAATCGGAAAAATGCTGTCGATGCATATTTTAGCAAACTAGAAAGTGGTTTTGCGCAGGCACAGGCAAAAGACGCTGGGTATAAAGGAAAATTACCCGATGATGCAATTAAGTCAGTTCAGAGAGCGCTGAAGCTTCCCACAGATGAAACGATTGGTCGGTATTTTATAGCAAAGAAGCTAGAAGCGTCTTATCAGGAAGGGCAAGAGAGAAAGAAACTGGAGGATCGCTGGAACGCTGCTCTTGCACAAGCACAGAATAGAAAATTGACAACGGCACTTGCTGCGCGGGCCGGCAATACTCCGAAGTTTTTTTCAGAAGATATAAGAACGTTGACAGACAAGGTGGAAACATTTGAAACACTGGCACGACAACCGGCACGAGTCGTGGACATAACTCAGCCGGATGTGGTGTTAAGTACATGGAATGGAAATGACATAGGTACAGTGGTACCGAAAGATTTTACTGCGGCCGTATCACTTCTTCAGCTCTCTTTGCAGAGATCCGAATTTCCATACAAAACCCCAGTCGTAGTACGTATTTCAAAAGAGGGAGTTACTAAGGCGCATGAGTACAAAACAACTCTCGGGAATCTTGACACAGTACTCTACACAAATCTTCGTGATGAAAGTACCTCGGTTGGAATGAAAGCTGAGATCGAAATCGGGAAGAACCGTTTCACTATAGACCGTGTTTCATCTAATAATCTTACGCCATATTCATATACGTTTGGAGTGAATATTGCCAAGTCGGATTTTGATTGGGTTGCTTTTTCAATAGGTCCGGGATTTTACGACCCTGAGGTTACCGGAAATTTTTACACCAGAGAACAGTATCAAGAAACCGTGGATGGGTTAGTGCTTAGCGCAAAAAATCTTTTATTAGCAGGCGTAGAAAGAAATACAAACGAAGTGGTCATAACTCCCGAGCTTGCCGGGAATGTAATAAATACGACGCTTACAATGTTGTCGTCTCAATTTTCACTCGTTGCCAAAAATTTGGAACTTAATGAAACGGTTTTTAGCTATCTTCTCCAGCCACTTGCAAAACATATTTATGATCAAGCAGTGCGTGAGATGAGTGATGAGGTAAACTCGCAGGAGCGAGGAGTCGCGGTCGAAGTGGTAGTGAAACCCGCTCCCGCCCCCGTTGAAGAGGCTGCGGTTGCTCCAACCAAGCAGGATGCAACTCCACGCCGTTATCAGGAAATTGTGAACGAAAAAGGCATAGACATACAAGTAACTCAAATAATCGGAGATACAGATGAAATTGTCATCAAAGTAAACGGCGAAACCGTGAAAACGATTACAAACGATGGACCGTTCGCATTTAATCTTGGTGATTTCCTTATCGCCGGCGTTGCGAAATTTGATCAAAATAAAAAACTTACCAAACTTACAATAAGCGCAACGAACGAGCCACAAGATTTAGTGATATTTGGTGTCACATACGATCCCAGTACACGGAAAAGAGCGCTGGGTACGGAAACAGGTGGTTCTGTGACAACGCTCGATGAGCCTATACTTCTTTCGGAAGTTCCGGTATTCCAACCTGCGACGCCGCCCGGTGCCCCAGCCCCCGCGAAGACCGACATCACAGCTAAGGCCATTGATGAAGCGTTGCGTACTATAGTATCTCCTACAGTTACTGCCCAAGGTGTGACGACTTCGGAGAGTAATACCTATGGCGCCGCCGCACGCAAAGATCTTTTAGATGCGATGTATCTTGGAGGACTCCTGCATGGAGTGGATACGTATGGAGAAGGGGCATTTTTACCAACTTCAACAACAAGATCAAATCCGGCGTCTAAGGAGTTAGATGACGCGTATGTGTCTTGGTTGGATACAGTATTAGGATATACAAAATATCGTCATCGGTATCCACACCTGACGGGTTCCTATGAATCTGGTGGTCCGTATGACGGAAAAGAGTCGTCAGGTATGGATCTTGCGTTTGATGTTATACGAAGTCACGACGCTGTGATTTTTGACAGTCAGGGAAAACGCATGACGTTTAAAGAATATTTGACGGGTAAATATCATGCAGTTGCCGATGTTCAACTTACAAGGAGGGTATTAAGTGATGAGGAGCTTCGATCTCTGCTAATAAGCATTTATGAAGCGTCGAATCTAGAAAAATTTGTGGAAGGTATTCCAAATCTTGATGGTGTCAAAAGTGTACGTTTATTGACTCTCGATCAACTTAAACAAATTGTAAATTCTTATGAACAATATCAACCAGGTTCAGGTTTAGATAAACTAATTAAACCTGGACGTGAATACGATATTGCGGTGATAACGAAAGACGGACGCACCACAACATACCCGATTGTTGCACTTTCCATTTCTAGTAAAGATTTTGGTGGATTGACGACGTATGGAGGCGATAAAAAGACTCAAAATACCGGTGCGATATTTTTAAATTCCGGTATGAATATATCTGCGCTTGAATGGCAATTTATTCTTCTTCATGAGATTGGCCACGCAGTAAGTTTTGCTATCCACACAACGGAAGGGAGAAGTGCTATTGGAAAAGAACAATCTGAAATCGTTCATAGTCTGTATTTATTGCGGTTAAGAGCTGATCAAGAAGGGTATACCGACCAGATAAAAGCTGAAATTCATACGAAAGCTCAAATATTACGATTTTTAACAAAACAATGGGAGAGTAGTGGTGGTTTGTCAGATGTTGTACTTGAATTGGCGCCACGCGTTGCTGACCTTTCGTTTGTCCAAGATCAACTCCATGGTCTCGAACGGCAGACTGCAGAAGACTCTTCTGTGGCAAGATTCCGCGTTGCCGCACTTTATCGCGTTGTTGGTTCATGGATTACCAACGTGATGTTAGCAAAAGACGATATTGATACATATCTTCTGTATCGGCGAGCCGATGTGGTGATAGATTATCTTATCCGTACGTATGGTACAGATAAAATATTTGAAATAATACACGAAAAACCTATAGATCAACTCGTAAAAGATTGGGGATTGGATCGCGAATTGCCGGCTCTTGATGCGGCGCTTACGAAAGAACGGTATCAAGAATCTGCGTGGCACTCTGCGTTGGAGAATGGGACTATGCGTGCGAGCGGCGAACACCCTTCA
>CAYHEJ010000093.1:0-4396 GCA_964355625.1 uncultured Gammaproteobacteria bacterium | reverse complement strand
ATTGGAGTCTGCAAAACATCCGCCACAATTACCACAACCCACAACAACACCGCCACCACCACCACAGGCAGCACAAGGTCCACCGCAATCCACACCTATTTCTCCCTGATTTTGAATTCCATCCGAACAGCTCTCCCCGCCAGTAATTACCCAACACGCAGGTTTGTAATTATACTCTTCGCAGCCGGTGAAAATTTCACGACACTTAACTATCCCAGCGAGAGTATTGCAGTTACTTTGTAATGTCGCACCGGGATAACAAGGAAAATTTCCGTTTGCTACAGTGGTATTTTCACAATTACCTGTACTCGTATTACATTGTTGCTGCCATTCATTTACAGTCCTCTGTGCAGCACAATAATCTGCCTTCACTGAATTTATTTGAGAAAAGATAAAAGAAAATAAGAGAAGAAAAATAACGAAGAACCACAACTTCATTCATTAACTATATCACCTTTTTAGTTAGTTAAGAAGACCGATGTCTTATTTAGACTCTTTTCCGGAAGGTCCTTCAGTCGGAAATACGGGACGTCCAAGGGGGTCACCATTATTATAATATATATCTTCAAATGTAGGAGTCCCCTCAGGGTTAACAACTTTCGTATTTCTAGTTCGATAGTTATCCATTCCAGATGCACCTATTCTGTCAAAAACAGGAACACCTGCCATGGTATGACAACTCCCCTCAGTTCCTGGGTATGGATATGGTTGAAAATTACCAGTAACTCGGTATTGATCTATTTTTCCGTTCCTATAAATTTCACCGACCATATTGACATGAATTGATGAAGTACACGGTACACCTTCAACACTTACACCTTTAGCTTTCACATGAGCTTCTCCACCTAGAAACCCACCACCACCGAGCGCGATGCCTAGTGCGGTAAGAACCCTACTAACTCCTCGTACAGGTCTCATATTAAACCTATAGTAGCACCAATTGACTAATATTGTCAAGGGTCTCGATGGCGGATACAGAAATACTTATCCAAGCCTGCTAGACAACAAAATTCCGATAGTGTAGAATGATTTGTGAGCTTGAGGGCCTGCCTGCCGGCAGGCAGGCTCGTTTTTTTCTTCAACCAATGGCAAAAAAAGCAGAATCCTACACCGGTGAACAGATCGTCGTTTTAGAAGGCCTTGAGCCTGTCCGAAAGCGTCCGGCCATGTACATTGGCACGACTTCCCTTGCCGGCGTACATCATTGTCTGAACGAAATTATCGACAATTCCATTGACGAAGCCCTCGGCGGATTTGCACACAATGTTTGGGTCACGATCCACCCGGATAACAGCGTCACGGTGGTAGATGACGGCCGCGGAATTCCTGTGGATAAAGTGCCGAAATACAACGTCCCTGCCATGGAACTGGTATTAACTAAACTTCATGCCGGAGGCAAATTTGAAGGAAAAGCATACAAAGTTTCAGGCGGTCTCCACGGAGTCGGCGCATCAGTCGTCAATGCTCTCTCCAGTTGGCTCAAAGTCGAGGTCCAGCGCGGCGGCAATATCTACGAACAATTACACAAACGCGGCCTCCCGCAAGGACCGGTCAAAAAAACCGGAAAGTCTACCAAAACCGGCACGACAGTGACTTTTCTCCCTGATACGGAAATTTTTAAAGAGGGGATAGCCCTCAGCTTTGATATCGTCAAAAAACAAGTCCGGGACCGCGCGTACCTCATCGCCCGATTGGCTTTTCACTTAAAAGACGAGAGAACGGGAGAAGAATCGAACTATTATTTTGAAGGCGGTATTTCATCACTCGTCAAAGCCCTCAACCGTAATAAGATCGTCTTACACAATCCCATCAGTATAAAAAAAGTCTTGGAAGACGAGAGCATCGATATAGAGGTTGCAATCCAATATAATGACGGATTTTCTGAAACCGTCGAATCCTACGTCAATGTCATCAACACCGTCGAAGGCGGTACGCATCTGACCGGCTTCCGCATGGCCCTCACCCGCGCGATCAACGATTACGCAAAAAAAATCGGCGCAAATAAAA
The DNA here is from genome assembly GCA_964355625.1 of uncultured Gammaproteobacteria bacterium. GTDB lineage: Bacteria > Patescibacteriota > Microgenomatia > UBA10105 > UBA927 > CAYHEJ01. The sequence goes on along the minus strand of CAYHEJ010000093.1, from coordinate 2,389 downwards.
ACGGGGAAGATAGTATTACCGGCGACGATACGCGTGAAGGACTCACAGCCGTCGTATATGCAAAAATGCCCTCGCAAAATCTGCAATTTGAAGGCCAAACCAAAGGTAAACTCGGCAATGCAGAAGTTCAACCGTTCGTCCAGGCTGCAGTCAAAGAAGGTTTAAGTACGTATTTTGAAGAAAATCCTGCTGATGCACGGCGGATTTTAGAAAAAGTATTTCTGGCCGCCAAAGCCCGTCTTGCCGCCAAAGCCGCAAAGGATGCCATTATCAGAAAAGGTGCTCTAGAGGGTGCATCGCTTCCGGGGAAACTCGCTGACTGTCAGGAAAAAGATCCGTCCGTATCAGAACTTTTTATCGTTGAGGGCGATTCGGCAGGAGGATGTTTTTCGGGCGATACAAAAGTCGCTCTCACCGATGGCCGCAATATTTCATTCAAAGAACTCGTCCAAGAATATAAGAGTGGTCGTCAGCATTACTGTTATACTATACAAAACGACGGTACAGTCGCAGTTGCTCCAATAACGAATCCACGGCGCACAAAACATCATGCAGAGGTTATAAAAATTGTTCTCGACAACGACGAAGAAATCGTCTGCACACCCGACCATCATTTTCTTCTCAGAGACGGCAGCTATAAAGCAGCACGGTACATCACAACCAACGACTCACTCATGCCCTTGCGACGCCAACTGTCCCGCTTCGGTAAACGAATCACGATTGAAGGATACGAATTAGTCTTTGACCCTGGTCTTGACCGATGGATATTTACGCATCTTCTCGCCGATCAGTATAACCTTACCCACGATGTTTACCAGCCTATCAACGGACAGCACCGTCACCACAAAGACTTCAACAAACGCAACAATAATCCGGACAATATCACGAGACTATCCAAAGAAGCGCATCTCGCCCTCCACAGAACACTTCTTCAAACGACGATCCACCGGCCTGACGTGAAGGATAAAATTGCAAAACTCCATAAAACCCAGGGGTTCCGTGAAAAAATCAGGAAAGCCATGACGACACCACGTATGCGAAAACTCTTACACGACCGGGCACAAAAACAATGGCAGGATCCTGCCTATAAAATGTATATGACGCAACAATTTCTTGACTTTTACCACAGTAATCCACGTTACCAGGAAAAAAACCGTGCGGTACTCCAGAAAGCTCAAAAATCGTACTGGAGCAATCCTGAACACAAAAAGCTTCAAGCCGAACGCGTCCGAGCTTTTTTCCAAGCTCACCCGGAACATAAAAACGACCTAAGGGATCTTGCTCAACAGCAATGGGCGGATGTTCAATTGCGCGCTTGGAGAAGCCAAAAAACAAAAGAGCAGTGGACCGATAATTTCCGTACCAAGCGAAAATTCGCTTACAATCAAACCTACCGTCTCAAAGCGCTTGTAGCCCTGCGCCGTATTTATGAGGCATCCGGCACCATTGATGCGAGAGCCTATCAGCAGATCAGACAGTCATCCGGAGATCGCAACCTCATCCGATACGACACCGTCAAATCACGTTTTTTTGACGGAAACGATGAATTATTGCGGGACGCAGTCATACACTTTAATCATAAAATTAGAAAGATTGTTTCTATTGCCACCCGAATGGACGTCTACGATCTTGAGGTTCCCCAAACGCATAATTTCGCTTTGGCCTGCGGAGTATTCGTTCACAATAGTGCCAAACAAGGACGAGACCGTAAGTTTCAGGCGATTCTTCCGTTGAAAGGGAAAATTCTGAACACTGAGAGGGCGCGTCTGGACAAAATTGTAGAATTTGAGGAACTCAAAGCGCTGATCATCGCCCTTGGCATGGGTATTGCTGAAACGCTCAATGCTGATAAACTGCGCTATCACAGAATTATCATCATGACGGATGCGGATGTCGACGGCGAACACATATTGACGCTTCTTCTCACATTCTTTTTCCGGCATTTGCCGTATGTCGTTGAGCACGGCCACCTGTACATCGCACAGCCGCCTCTGTTTAAAATTTCCATTGGAAAACAATCTTTTTATGCATATTCAGACGAAGAACGCGATAGTCTCATAAAAATTCACGCAAAAGATATAAAAGCTCCTCCCAACATACAACGCTATAAGGGCTTGGGTGAAATGAACCCGGAGCAGCTCTGGGAAACAACGATGAATCCGGTCAACCGCGTGATGCGGCAGGTAATGATTGCAGATACAGCTGCCGCTGATCAGGTATTTACGATGCTTATGGGCGACGAGGTGCCGCCCAGGAAACGATTTATACAAACACACGCCAAGAGTGCAACTCTTGATATATAATAGTAAATAAAGGAGGAACTCTATGAATTATATTAATCTTTCAATACTCGCGGGGCTCGCATCCGTTGTATACGGACTTTTTCTGT
>CAYHEJ010000092.1:0-4398 GCA_964355625.1 uncultured Gammaproteobacteria bacterium | reverse complement strand
TCATAGGACATTTTGGCTGGGGAATGCCGGAGGACATTATCCTTGGGGAATTACATTCTTAACTTGACTCTCTACAAAAGTCAAGGAAATGGGGTATACTCAAGCTATATGGCTCATCCACCGAAATCACTGCAGGCAGTACTCAAATCCGTTGCAATAGAAGACCTTGATCTTGAAAAAAATAAGGCGTATGTCATCCATCAGATTTTGGCGTTCGGCACTTGGGAACAATTAAGATGGCTCTTGTCCTATTACGGTTCTGCCATAGTGCGAGAGGTTTTTAAGAAGCAACCGATGAAAATTTATTCACCCGCAGCATTCCATTTTACTCAACTTATCCTCAATGCGCCTGACACATTGGTACACAAAAATCTTTATGACCAAACTTTACCTCGACACATTGGATGACCAGCGGCAGCTGACGTTTTCTAAACTCATTGCATTTACAAAAAGCGCGGTGCTTGCCGGAGGAACCGGTCTTGCACTCCAAATTGGCCATCGCAAGTCATTTGATTTTGATCTGTTTATGCCGAACTCAATTCCCAGAACGCTCTATAAATCCGTACAAGATGTTTTTGGCGAGTCACCGACCAAACACGTAGACACGGGGGACCAATTAACTATCGAGCTTGCATCCGGTATCGAAATTACATTTCTGTATTATTGGTACAAACCACTCTATACAACCATCCGGACCAACTCGCTTGCACTCTTTGACAAACGCGACATTGCCACAGACAAAGCAATGACGCTTGGGAGACGAAACGCTTGGCGGGATTATGTAGATTTCTTTTTTCTCTTAAAAGAGAACCATGTCACACTTACTCAGCTTATTGTCGATGCGGAAAAACGGTTTGGAAATGAATTTTCAACCAAACTTTTTCTCCAGCAGCTTTCCTATACCGGTGACATTGCCGATTTTTCTGTCACGTACGTACGAGATACATTCAACCCAAAGGAAATTTCTTCCTTTTTAGAAAGACACGTCAAAGAATACGCACCAACCACTCTCCCTCTCTAATCGCCTTTATGATCGCAAGTTATGCGTATTTCAGAGGAAAACCAACAGACTGGCATGATATCACCGCAGTCCCGGATCTTTCTGTTGAAGTATAGCTGCTTCCTCAATGCACCACGGAGAGTATGATGTGGGATTCAGATGTGTGTCGCTGATAAAATCACTCCATGAGATCCATTTCCAGGATGCGACTTCTTTACTATTTACCTTCGGCTTCACTTCGCCAAAAGCTACCAAAATAGGACAAATTTCATTTTCCACAATGCCATTCATATCGGTAAATCGATACCGGTACGGAGCTATCTCTTTAATCTCCAATCCTTCTATATGTAATTCTTCTTTGAGCCGCCTTCGGGCGGCATCGAGTGTTGATTCTCCGGGCGCAGGATGACCGCATACAGTATTTGTCCACATACCGTAAAATGTTTTTTTGGTAAACGCCCGGCGGGTAATCAATAACTCTTTTTTCGAATTAAAAAGAAACAAAGAAAATCCGCGGTGAAGCGGTGTGTGATCCGAGTGCACCTGATCCTTCGGACTCGTACCTATTTCCTTATTCTGCTCATCAACCAAAACTACATATTCCATGGGTGGGCCAGCTTGGGGACGATCCAAGTACCCTCGTCTTATAAGGACGATGCTCTACCGATGAGCTACTGGCCCAGAATAAACGCTTCGCATTTTTCTGGGTAAACCCCGCACAATGGTATTATTATATCAAACCAGAGGTTATGACCGAAGCAATTGTTCCATATTAATTTCAATTTCGTACGCGCGCTTTTTGTTTTTGGCGAAGATGATATACGCTAAATGATTAATCCGAAGAAGATTTTCTGATACGATAATCAGTCCTTCCCGGGATGTTTTATTAAATAAAATCGGCCGAAGGCGATCCCGAAGACCTGAAAATGTCGGGTTCTGAAAATGATTGATATCATAACTGTTATTGGATAGAATAAACGTCGTATACATAAAATCTTTCCCAAAAAACTTTACCGCCGTTGTATAGACAAATGTTCCTCCGGTAGTCCTCACATTGGATTCTGTCACAAATAATTGACCGTTTCTTCCTGCCACGAAATCAACATCGTAATACCCGCGATACCCTGCCGCCGCATATTGCTCGCCGATAAAAAATCCCGTATCGACCATCTGAGCGGCGACTCTGTCTGACACCACTTCATGGTGAATTTCTACACCCTTAAACACACCGTCATTAGTCATCCGCATCGCGCAGTAATACAAAAATTCTACCCTTCCGTTTTTAAGAATTTTAAATTCGACATTCGGGCACCCGCCGCCGACACTCGTTTGTATTTGAATAAAATCTTCAATGATGATGGGAAATTTACTCCAATACGCTTCTTTTTCTAAAATTTTGAGTATTGTTTGCTCGCAGGATAAATAATCAGGAGGTAAATCCCCCGGACGAAATATAAGCACACCCATGCCGGAATGCCCTTTATTGGTTTTTATCACCACGCCGTTTTCTTTTATATACCGCTTTGCCGCAATTTTTGCGGCATCTTCAATGCCCACGCAGATTAAACCATTAGCCATTTGAAAATCCGGCTCTACATTCCTGCTTTGCTGGGCCAACTGCCGGATACCGGATTTACTTCCGTAAAAATTTACCGTCCACCCGTCTTCTTCTTCCGGAGATTCCGGCGTATAAATCGTCAAGCCCCGTCTCCGCAATTCTCTCATCAAATGTAAAAACTCCGGTGTTGTCGCATAGGCGGTAATCGTGAGCTTGCGGGAAGAATTGGCTATTTCTATAAGTTTTTTCATGATGGATTCATCCTGAAGTATGTCGTCGCAAATCGCACCTGAATGAATCGGCATGGAAAGAAATGTTATCTCTTTGTGACCGAATAGTTCCTTAAAATACGAATAAAATTCATCGGTCACTCCGAGAGGACTTATTACGAACAGATGATCGTCTTCATCGCAAAACTGAAAGAGCCGTAAATCTGCGAGATAGACGTTTTCCTGAATCTCGCTTGTCCGCTGTTTTTGTTGGGACATTGCATTGATAAATGGCCACACATCTTCCGACATATTAAAAATGTAGATAGTGTGACTCGGCAATTTAAGTAACCCCGAGGGTTCTGAAGGTATATCCATCTTATAACCGTGCACGGTGGGTGATTTCCGCTTCAACTAATTCCTGCGACCGCCCGTATTTTAACCGCGATAATTGTATCACAGCTTCTGCAACTTTTTTATTTCTTTCTGCATTTACTTTAACCATATCTTTCGTCAAATCTATACTAAATGGTTTGACCGGCTCATTTTTCACATTTGTTTTTATATAGGCATTAAATTTATCAATGTTGATAAGATCTGCTTCATTGAATGTCGGCTGAAATTCATGCTGAAGATAATTAGCATCCGTCACTCCCACGCGGAAAGAAACCACAGTGCCGACGTTGCCAAAAACGGCATTTTTCACCTCTTCTTCCATCTGACCGATAAATTGATTAGCAACGATAAGATTTAACCGGTATTTACGGGCTTCTGAAAGAATCTGTGCAAAATCAGGAGTTGCGAAATTTTGAAACTCATCAACATACAGATAAAAATCTCGGCGCTTTTCCTCCGGAAGCTCTTGTCTGCTCATGGCAGAAATAAGAATCCGCGGGACAAGAATAAGTCCCAAAAAATTACTATTTTCCTCACCAATTTTTCCTTTGGCGAGATTAACCAAAAGAATTTTCCCCGAATCCATCACGTTTCTAAAATCAAAAGAGGATTGAGACTGCCCGATAATATTGCGCATCAATTTATTGGTAACGAACCGGCCGAATTTTGAAACGATGTAATCAAGCACTTCTGATTTATGAAAATCCGCGGTCTGGGCTATTTGATCTGTCCAATACCTTCGAATAATGGGATCTGTAAGCTTGGGGAGTAATTCCTGCACAAATGTGCTATCAGTGAGCACTCGGACAACTTCGACAAACGTATTGCCCGGCTCCACCATGACGGTCAACATGGCATTTCGAATGGCGTGTTCAAAACGGGGACCGATGATACCGGTTTTCATGGGATCATACAATTTATACATGAGTCCCACGATCGACGTCACGACAAAATGTTTCTGCTCTTCGGTCTTTGCCTCAAGCATATTGAGCCCCATCGGTCGTTCACTATCTGAGGGATCAAAATAAATTATATCCTCAGCCCGCGACGGCGGAATGCGGCTGAGTACTCCGTCAATGAGATCTCCATGGGGATCAACCACCGCGACGCCTTTACCGGCAACAATATCCTGTATGATCATTTCCTCCAACAATTGTGATTTACCGGTACCGGTTTTCCCGATAACATACATGTGGCGCCTCCGGTCGTCTTCTCCCACAAAGATAGGTCGTTCA
>CAYHEJ010000091.1:0-4424 GCA_964355625.1 uncultured Gammaproteobacteria bacterium | reverse complement strand
TTCCCGGGAGATTTCAATAGGTTTCAGTTTCCTGGTTTGTTCTTTATATAAACTATTTGTAAAAAAATACTTTTCATCGTTTATAAGTAACAGGTAGCTTTCCCGTTCCTCTGGAGCAGTACTGATAAACCCCGTGAGATACCTGATGTTTGTGGGGTTAGTAATAAGAATTGCAGTCGTGTCCATACTCCCGATTATGACCGTTTCTCATGCCGTTTATCAAGCTCCTGATATATGTCGTCAAGATTTATGCCTAATGTTGCCATTACAATCAGGAGATGAAAAAAAAAGATCAGTTATTTCTTCAATCTGGCGTTTTTTACTGTTATTTTTAGCCGCAATAATTACTTCAGTGGCTTCTTCACCGATTTTTTGAATACAACGGTCTTTGTCGCCCGCCAAAAGTGATGCGACATACGAACCGTTTAGCATATTCTTTTTGCGTTCAATGATGATTTTATACAGTTTTTCTAGTTTCATATTCGTGTGGTAAAGCAACTTGTTTTTCCTGTGTGACAGACGTTTGTGCCAACCAGCTCAACCTTTATTAAAAGTGAATCTGAATCGCAATCATCAAGAATTTCTTTAACTTTTAATCTATTTCCTGAGGTTTCTCCCTTCATCCATAAACGCTTCCTGCTTCTGCTCCAAAAATATACCCAACCGGTTTCCCTGGTTTTATTAAGTGCTTTCTCGTTCATATATCCGAGCATGTAAACCACTCCGCTTTGATAATCCTGAATAATGGCGGGTATCAGTGTATTTTTCATATAGTCTCCCGTATCAAGACACGTTGTGCTTTTAGATATTGTTTAAGATCATAAATAGTAAGCTCATCAAAGTGAAACAGCGTTGCGGCAAGAGCAGCGTCTGCTTCGCCTTTGGTAAAGATGTCGAGGAAATCTTCTTTTTTCCCTGCGCCACCCGACGCAATCACGGGTACCGAGACATTTTGCGAAACGGCTCTAGTAAGTTCTATGTTAAATCCATTTTTGGTACCATCCTGATCAATGCTGGTTAGAAGAATTTCTCCAGCACCTAGCTGGGTAGCTTGCTTCGCCCAGTCAATGGCTGAAAGACCTGAATCCTTCTCGCCGCCTTTTATAAACGCATTCCATCTTCCTGGCGCAACCTGTTTTGCATCTAAAGACAGTACTACACATTGATTTCCAAACGCATTTGCACACTCTGTAATAAGAGTTGGGTTCGTTACGGCTCCGGTATTCACCGATACTTTATCCGCTCCCGCGCGTAAGAGTTGCCGCATGTCTTCAACTGTTCGGATTCCTCCGCCAACGGAAAAAGGGATCGTTACATTCTTTGCAGTCCTTTCCACCACATCCAAAAGAATCGGCCGGTTTTCTACCGTTGCCGTAATATCCAGGAATACAAGCTCGTCCGCACCGGTTTCACTATACCTTTTTGCAAGCACGACAGGGTCTCCGGCGTCGCGGAAATTGACGAACTGAATGCCCTTTACTACTTTCCCCTCCGTCATATCAAGACAGGGAATAATACGTTTCGTTGTCATAGATACTCATTAATAAAATTTTGTAAAAATCGAAAGCCTATGTCGCCGCTTTTTTCCGGATGAAATTGCGTCGCCACGACATTTTTTGTCGCAACGACGCTTGCAAACGTTTCTCCATAATCGGTCGTCGCAGCGATAACAGACGTTTCAGTCGGTACGCAATAATAACTATTTACAAAATAGAAATAGCTATTATTTTCAATTCCATCAAAAAGTGAATTTTTTTGTGTTGAGATGTTTACGTTATTCCATCCAATTTGCGGAACTCTACGCTCTAGTTGAAATTTTTTCACTTGACCTTTGAGAAATCCCAGACATGGAGTATTTCCTTCTTCACTATTTTCAAAAAGCAATTGCATTCCCAGGCAAATGCCTAATAATGGTTTTTTGTATTGTTGAATTACTGTAACGAGTCCGCGTTCTTGTAAATTTTGCATGCCCACGCCGGCCGCCCCGACACCCGGCAATATTAATGCTTCAGCTGATCGAATCACTGCCGCGTCAGCGCTTATTTGGTACGTCTGGCCAAGACGCGCCAGCGTATTTGCAACGCTTCCGATATTACCTAATCCATAATCAATGATGGTTATCATAGTATTCCTTTCGTTGAAGGAAGCGAATCGTTTGCTCGTTTATCTATTTCACACGCCATACGAATCGCCCGCGCCGCGGCCTTGAATATTCCTTCAATTTTGTGGTGATCATTCCGTCCGTTTTCGACTTTCATGTACAGGTTTGTTTTTGCGCTTTGTGCAAAAGCATTCCAGAAGTCATAGACCAGTTCCGTTGATAAGTCGCCGATTTTTTCCCGACGAAATCCGCAATCAAACGTAAACGCATAGCGTCCGGAAAAATCTATAGCCACAGTCGCGAGTGCCTCATCCATTGGCAAGATAAAAAAACCATAACGATTTATGCCTTTCTTATTACCGAGGGCCTTTGCAAAAGCTTCACCCAAGACGATTCCTATGTCTTCAACTGTGTGGTGCTCATCAATATATGTATCGCCTTGAGCTTTTATTTCAAAATTAAATAATCCATGTTTGGCAAAAAGATCCAGCATGTGGTTCAAAAAACGAACTGGTGTTTCGATTTTCCTCGTCCCGGTCCCATCGATTGTTAATCCGATTGTTACATCGGTTTCAAATGTCCTACGTTGTATTGTTGAGGATCGTTTTTTCATAATGTTTTGGCGAGAGCCGCATAAAAATTTCCGTTTGTTTTCATCGGAACAAAACGAACACCCAAATTTTTGGCGAATTGTTCGTCACTTTTTCTATCTCCGCACACAAATGATGTAGCGGTATCTATGATCCCGCGAGAAATCATGGTTTTTACCATCCCAAGCTTGGGCTTACGGCAGTTGCATTTTTCTTTTGGCAGATGTGGGCATATGAGTATGTTTGTAAATACAATGCCGTTTTCTTTCAAGAGTTTCAGTAACTTTTTTTGCACCGCTTCAAACGAAGAGAGGGGATAACCGGTTGTGCCGAGACCGTCCTGATTTGTCACCATGACCAATGAGAATCCCTGTTGAATTAACGATTGCAATCCTTTCATTACCCCATCAAGCACCCACAATTGTTTAACTGAATTTATTTGGTACGTATCCTGCGGTTCAAAGATGAGTGTCCCGTCGCGGTCAATAAATGCATACCGCTTTTTTAAAATACAACGCGTATAGATACTCATAAATTTTTTCACTTGATCGACCCGTCCTATGGTGACGCGGAGTGTGTTTTGTACCCCTGGTTTGTTTTGCGGCCGAACCAAGACACCGTTTGCCCGCAATATACTTGCTACCCGTTTAGCATTATCTGGTTGAAAAAGAATGAAATTAGCAGAGGACGGGTAAAATAAAATTCCATTGGTTTTGAAAAATTTTTCGACCATCGGTTTGGCCTGTGTCATGATTTCACGGGCATACTGTTTCATGTCGTCCACATTTTGCAGTGCAGCTGCAGCAGCGACTTGGGCTAGCATATTGACATCAAATGGTCCGCGTATTTTATTTAATTCGTTGATATATTCCTTTCTGGCTATGACATAGCCAATTCTGAGAGACGCCAACCCAAATGCTTTTGATAATGTACGGGTAATAATGATGTTGGGGTATCGGCGTATCAGTGATATCGCACTCGTCTGGGAGAATTCGACATACGCTTCATCGACAAGTACGATAGCATTTTTACCAACTCGTGCGATTTTTTCTATATCTGCAATCGGGACGAGCGTGCCGGTTGGATTGTTTGGGTTGCATACGATGATAAGTTTGACTGCGTCGTCTATCATCTGTATGACCTCTGATAACGGAAAGGCGAGTGTTTTGTTTCGATACTCGGGAGACACGATAGTATTGCCGACTGATTGAGCAGCCTGAAAAAACATCGCAAAGCTCGGCGATGGGATAATAACGGTGTCGCGCTCACCAGTGAATGTTCGAAAGATGAGATCAATACCCTGATCAGATCCATTGGTTATGAGAATTTGATCCGGATTTACGTTGGCATATGTTGCAATCGTTTCTTGTAAATTTCCGTATTCCGGATACATTTGCTCTGTATCGCGTTTCAAGAAATCTATGAGTGCGCTCGTAATCGCGGTTGTTGGCGTGGTTGTCCGTTCATTAAAATCCAAAAGTAATCCGCTAAATGTCCTCCTACCCACTAGGGGAGGTGTATAGGGTTTCATGTTTCGAATTCTCGTAAGAGCTAGATTTTTCATATGTTTTAAAATCGAATACTCGCTGAATTTTTGTGTGCAGGCAACTGCTCCACCAGAGCCATTGTTTCAATGGTATCTTTTATTTGACGCAGTCCATTTTTTGTACATTTTTGCACCTGCATCCATTTGCCGTAACTGTCGACCCCGAGCGGGGGATACATTTTTGCCA
>CAYHEJ010000090.1:0-4491 GCA_964355625.1 uncultured Gammaproteobacteria bacterium | reverse complement strand
AGTTCCCGGGCGATTGTAATTTCGATATCTCCTAAAACTTCTTTCATATCATCAAGTGTTTGCTGAAGTTTGTGCGGGGCGCAGTAGAAGATAATGGTAGTATCTTTTGGAAGAGACGCGAATAATTTATTACGGTGGGATGATTTTTCGGGAGGGTAGCCAAAAAACAAGAATTTATCAGCCGGCAAGCCGGAGCAAGTGAGCGCGGCAAGAAGCGCTGATGGACCGGGAACGCTTTCTACCGCAATGCCGCGTTTAATACATTCCCGTACAATACGAAATCCGGGATCAGAAATAAGCGGTGTACCAGCGTCAGAAACCAGAGCAATATGTTTATCCGATTGCAACAGATCAATAATTTCAGGTAATGTGTTCTCTTCTGTATGATCATCAAAACGGATAAGCCGGGAATTTTTTATGTTCAGAAGATGCAGAAGTTGTCCTGTATGCCGCGTATCTTCACAAAGAACCGCATCAACGGACGAAAGTGTTTTTATCGCCCTGAGGGTGATATCGTCGAGATTGCCTATTGGTGTTGACACAATTGAAAGCTTTCCCATGATTAAATTATACCTCTTTTTGTGCTATTATGATTTTCTATGGAATTTCTTCAATCATTTGTAAACTTGATTTTGCATCTCGACACCTATCTCGTTGACCTTGTAAATCAATATGGCATCCTCACCTACGTTATACTATTTGCCATAGTTTTTGCTGAGACTGGACTTGTATTGATGCCATTTTTACCCGGAGATTCTCTTCTTTTTGCTGCTGGAGCTATTGCGGCTCTTGGTTCTTTTCAAATTGGAATCGTGGTAGCAATATTAATTGCTGCAGCGATTCTAGGCGATACAGTTAACTATTGGATAGGTCACTTTTTTGGCAGAAAAATCGTAGATAACCCCAAGATTCCTTTTATAAATCAAGAACATATAGATAAAACTGAACAGTTTTATAAAAAATACGGAGGCAAAACCATCATTCTGGCTAGATTTGTACCAATCGTGCGCACGTTCGCACCTTTTGTAGCTGGCGTAGGGACAATGAACTATAAAAAATTTATAACCTACAATATTATCGGCGGCGTGTTGTGGGTGACGTTATTTACGTTTGCAGGCTATTTCTTCGGTAATATGGAGTTTATTAAAGAAAATTTTCACTACGCAGTTATTTTTATTATCGTCATTTCCATACTCCCTATTGTGTATGAATATATTCAGCATAAAAAAAATCCTGACGTCCCGAGCGTTCCTACAAAACAACTCCATGAAATAACCAATAGTTAAACGAATTTGCGTATAAGTCCCACGCATTTCCCCTGAATTTTCACCTGAGTCGTGAATATCGGAGACATTGAAGCATTTGCCGGCATAAGCTTGATACGGTCCTTTTCAAAATATATCCTCTTGAGTGTCGCGAGACCGTTTGGCAAGAGGGCAACGACGATATCTCCACTTTCGGCATCCTGCTGGTGCTGTATGACGACGTAATCACCATCCAAAATGCCGTCCTCGATCATTGACGTACCTTTGACCTGGAGGACATAGCTTGGCTTATTGGCAGAAATCATGCCGGGTGCGACTGATATATAAAAATTTGGGTCTGTATACGGCTCAAGCGGAGCACCGGCTGCAATATAACCCAAGACCGGAAGTTCGACAGCGGTCGTGCCGGATCCTGAACGATATTTCTCTGTCACGACTTCCAAACCGCGGGCAGTACCGTCAAGTTTTTTGATGTAGCCTTTTTGTCTGAGTTTGTCGATGTGTTCGTGAACGGTAGCAGGAGAATTCATACCAAGTGCTCCGCCTATTTCTTTGAGCGTTGGCGCGTATCCGAAGCGCTGGATAAACTGTGTGATAAACTCAAGGAGTTGGCGTTCTTTGGTATAGAGTATGGGAGTCATAAATGAATTTAACCGAATCTGTGATATGATTATTTGTAGTATTTCAAAATAAAACCGAACTGTCAATATGACAAAATTTTCGTTAAAATCTCCATTTAAACCTACGGGTGATCAACCCGAGGCAATAGCAGCGCTGATTCGTAATTTAAAAAAAAATGTACACGAACAGGTTTTATTGGGAGTAACCGGCAGCGGTAAAACATTTACAATGGCCAATGTGATTGAGAAAATCCAGAAGCCGACGCTTGTGATCTCGCACAATAAGACGCTTGCGGCCCAGCTCTATCAGGAATTTAGAGATTTTTTCCCGGACAATGCCGTATCCTATTTTGTTTCCTACTACGATTATTATCAACCGGAAGCGTATATTCCGCAAACAGACACGTATATAGAAAAAGAGACTGAAATCAACGAAGAAATTGATAAACTACGGCTTGCGGCGACTGCAAATCTACTCACACGACGTGACTGCATTGTCGTTGCGTCCGTATCCTGCATTTACAATATAGGGTCTGCAAAAGAATACGGAAACTTTGTATTAGAGCTCAAGCCGGGGATGAAAATAACGCGCGAAAGTATTTTAGAGCGTTTGGTCCAGCTCCAATATGAACGAAGTGATTTCGGGTTTCATCGAAGTACGTTCCGAGTGCGCGGGGACACAATTGATTTATTTCCGGCATACATGGATACGTCAATCCGCATGGTTCTGGATGGATCCTTCCTGAAATCACTTGAAGAAATAGACCCGCTTACAGGACAGATAAAGCAAATACTTACCGGCCAGATGATATATCCGGCAAAACATTTTATGACGGATCCTCGCACTTATAAAAGTGTATTTGAACAAATTCAAAGAGATAAAGATAAGCAGGTACAGCTCTTTAAAAAGCAGAACAAACTCATAGAAGCGCATCGGCTGGAGCAGAAAGTTACGTATGACCTTGAAATGATTCAGGAAATGGGGTATGTCAACGGCATTGAAAACTATTCGCGGTATTTTGACGGACGGAAGCCGGGTGATCCGCCCAACACACTACTGGATTATTACAAAGAAATCGCAGGAGATGACTGGCTTTTGATTATCGATGAATCCCATATGACTGTGCCACAAATCCGGGGGATGTATAACGGAGACAGAAGCCGGAAGCAAACACTGATAGATTACGGATTTCGTCTCCCATCAGCACTCGACAACCGTCCGCTTCGCTCGGAAGAATTTGAACGGATTATGCCCGCCACCGTCTATGTGTCGGCTACTCCGAGTGAATATGAAATAAGCCGTTCAACAGTTGTTGAACAGCTTATTCGTCCAACGGGTCTGGTAGACCCTACCGTTTCCGTCCGGCCAGTCGTTAATCAGGTAACAGATCTTTTTGACGAAATAAAAATTCGTGTAGCAAAATACGAACGCGTGTTAGTTACGACTCTGACCAAGCAAATGGCAGAAGATCTTGCGGATTTTCTGAAAGAGAAGGGGATTAAAGTACATTATTTACATTCTGAAGTACTTACTCTTGAGCGGACGGATATACTTGCGGACCTGCGAAACGGGACGTACGACGTGATTGTCGGAGTCAATTTACTGCGTGAGGGATTGGATTTACCGGAGGTATCCCTCGTTGCGATACTCGATGCGGATAAAGAAGGATTTTTGCGTAGTAAAACAAGTCTTGTGCAAACCATGGGCCGAGCCGCACGCCACGTATCAGGTCAAGTAATTTTATATGCGGACCGCAAAACAGAATCGATAAAATATGCACTTTCGGAAGTAGAAAGACGCAGAAAAGTTCAGCTTGCATATAACGCGTCCCATGGCATAACACCTACAGGCATTCAAAAGCCTATCCGCGAACGATTGGTAGAGTTTAAGCCTGAAGAATTAAAAGAACGGGAATCTGTGATAGAACTATTGGGTCTTGATACTACACGTCTTGAATCCATGACGCCGGGGGATAAAAATGACGTCATTATCAAACTCACCCGCGCGATGCGCCAGGCAGGCCGTGATTTGGAATTCGAATTCGCTGCAAAACTGAGAGATGCCATCGCTTCTATGCAAAATAACGCGTAGTATTTTGCTTTGGATCATCTCCGATTGTTTTGACGCGATCATTGCAATCTAACACGACTTTTGACAAATATTAAGCTGTTCACCTGCCAGGTGTATTAGCTTGACACATCTCCTTTCTGCCTCTAAACTAATGTAATGTCATCTAACAGAAATGTCGTATTGGCCACAGAAGAAATTTACCATGTATTTAATAGGGGCGTAGAACGACGAGAGATTTTTACTGATAAATGGGAATACCGGCGAGCACTGGACACTATTCGCTACTATCGTTTCTTGGAGCCTCCTATTCGTTATTCTAAATACATTATTCTGGAAGAAAAAAAACGCATTCAACTACTCGACGCACTTTTAACCAGCCCTCTCCAGGTAGATATCCTGGCTTTCTGCCTTATGCCCAACCATTTTCACCTTTTACTCAAACAAACCGCCAATGCCGGCATTTCACGTTTTGTCTCCAAATTTTGTGACAGTTACAGCAAATATTTCAATATCAAACATGATCGGGTCGGGCCTT
>CAYHEJ010000089.1:0-4516 GCA_964355625.1 uncultured Gammaproteobacteria bacterium | reverse complement strand
CATCAAAACGGTTTTTGGCGACGCATCTTTGATTCCCAAAGCGCACGACGTACGTTAGGATACTTACGTCCGGCGGTAAAAATATCCACGAAATCCTCACCGAGTATTGCGATAAATTCACGTAAACCATCATTCTTCATGATGGCAGAAAGCACCATGGCATACCCACCTGATCCTTTCTGTAATGCAACACTTACCCGACTCACCGTACCTAAACTCACCTTGAGTGTATTGCATATGGCGCGCTGATCAGAACCCTTATAAAGAAGGAGCGCGATGGACAGCCGTTTAGCAAGCATCGTGCGTTCGCTCGGAGAGAGAACATCGTCAAGGAGCTTTCGAACTTGTTCCCGGGTTTTGACTAAGGCGATGCTGTCGAGAAACACATCAAACATCCGTTCCTGTATTTCTTTACGCAAAGGATATTTCGACACTTGTGTCATATTCCTCCTCTTCGCTTCTCATGTTACTATGTTTCGAAACATAGTAACATGAATGCTATAAACCAATTACTTCTCTCATAAACGCAACAACAACTAGAGTGAGAGGGATGCCATATTGAATAAATATCTTAAAATTTTTTCTATTTTTTGATATCGATAAACCAAACAAACGGAAGAATATTACGATGTGTTTTTCGATAAATCCTTCTTTTGCTGTTCCGAATTGCCATACCGTCAAAGGGCAATACCCAATACCTCGCGTAAACACCAAATGATAGGCGAGCATAATGAGAGCAACGATTTTCCAACTTAACCAAAAGGGCATAGAAACCGCGAATAATACAATAAGATAATGCACGAAAACGATAAGTTTTTTATTCATCCGAACCTAAAGACTGAGTTTGCGAAAGTTTTTGGCCAAGCACAGTAAATGCTCCCGTTACCGAACTCATACTATTATATGCATTTCCGACATGCCGACCAAGAACACTCAAATTTTCTTCAACTTTCCCGTAATCTTTTTGAATCGCACGCAAAAGCCGGAACACTTCTTTTGATTTTTGTTCCAGATCTTTCCCCTGAAAACTTAAAAGCAACACCTGTAAATGCGCGTACAACGTGTTGGGCGATACCGGGTAGACTCGCAAGTTTCGTGCATATTCCATAAGCTCGTTCATATTGGCTATTTCGTAATATACCGATTCAGAGGGAATATACATTAAGGCAAAATCCATCGTCCCTTCCTCCGGTAAAATATATTTTTTACTGATATCACTAATATGTTTTTTCACATCGGCGATAAAATCTTTTTTGGCGGCCATCCGCGCACTTTCCGTTTCTCCCTTGTGCATCAGAGTAAAATTCTCCATCGGAAACTTTGAATCTATGCAGAGAAGGCCCGCATCAGTTTTGAGGACAGCATCGACCTTCATGCCGGATTTAAATCCGTACTGCAAATGAAACGAATTTTTTGGAAACGTTTGGCCGATCATATCTTTCAGCACCTGTTCGCCAATGTTGCCGCGAAGCTTCGGAGACTGGAGAAATTCCTGCAAACTTCGTATGCCACGGCCGACCTCGCTCATTTCTCCCAGACTTTTCTTTAGATCTCCAATAACGTTAGTAGCAGTATCAAGACGGGTATTAAACTGTCTGGTATTTTCCTGAAGTACTTTTGTTACATCCGTGTTGGTGTGCTCAATTGATGACTGCATGACTTTGAGCCATTCTACAAGCGTCGTATCCTCATGCCTCAACGTTATTTTTTTTAATTCATTTTTTATTATCAATGCGAAAGCGATGAAACCAATAAGAATGGTGGATATAATAATAAATAGTTCAGGTTGCATAGCAAACCAAACGATAGCACAATAAGATAAGAAGTACAAACAAATATGAAATGGCTTATTGCGGCAATATCAGGATTATGTGCATTAGGATGGCTTGTGAATACTCAGGAACCTAACCGCCCCATTATTTACTCTCTATTCTTTTCTATTATTTTTTGCATAACCTACAGCATTGCTTTTTTCTTAACAAATATTGTACGACGTTCTTTGATACTTGCGAGCGGGGTGGTTGGATTTTTTCTCCTCCGCCTCGTTGGCCTTCGCGAGCCCATATATATACTATTGTTGGGGAGTTGCCTCATTTCCCTTGAGCTCTACCTCCAAAAACGGTAGAATTGCTCCATATGGCTAAAAAAATTTATCTCCACAGTGCTATCCCCTATGTGAATGCAGCTCCGCATCTCGGCCATGCTCAGGAATTTGTCTACTCGGACGTTATCCAGCGATATCACACACTCCTCAGTGAAGACGTCTTGTATCTCTGTGGAGCTGATGAAAATGGGCTAAAAATTATTCAGGCGGCCCAAAAGGCTGGCGTAGAACCACATACATTCTGTGACATTCATCAACAAGAGTTTCTTGATCTGGCCCGCAAGCTCAATGTTCACTTTGATATTTGGCAGCGTGGGACAAACGAAAATCACTTTTTATCCTCTCAAAAACTCTGGGAACTCTGTGCAAAAAATGGGGATATTTATAAAAAATCATACGAGGGGCTCTACTGCGTTGGTTGTGAAGCTTTTTATACATCCGATGAACTCAGTGAAGACGGTGAATGTTTTGAACATCCGGGCAAGAAGCTTGATATTGTTTCGGAAGAAAATTATTTTTTCCGGTTGTCAAAATATCAAAAATTTTTCGAAGACTTAATCACTTCTAATGCGCTCGCCATCGTCCCACAGAACAAAAAAAATGAGGCGTTGGCGTTTATAAAAAAGGGTCTTGAAGATTTTTCTATTTCCCGAAGCAAAATTCGTGCCAAGGGATGGGGAGTACCAGTTCCGGGAGATCCAGATCAAATCATGTATGTCTGGTTTGATGCAAACAATATCTATTACAGCGGCATAGGCTTCGGATGGAATGACGAGTTATTTACCAAATGGGCGCCCGCCGATCTTATGGTCATCGGTAAAGGAATCTTACGTTTTCATGCAATTTACTGGCCGGCAGTTCTCCAATCCGCGAATCTCCCCTTACCCAAACAACTTTTTGTCCATGGATACCTCACTGTTGACGGACAAAAGATGAGCAAAACCGTAGGCAATGTTGTGGATCCAATAAAAGTTCTTGATCAATATGGAACTGACGCAGTCCGGTACTATCTCACCCGCGAAATTCCAAGCTATGGCGATGGAGATTATTCCGATCGGCGATTTAAGGAACTATATAATGCTGATCTTGCTAATGGTTTAGGGAATCTCGTTGCAAGAGTGGCAAAAATGGCATCAGGCATGAGCTTTCAGCTTTCAGCTATCAGCTATCAGACTATAAACATAAAAGAATACAAGAAAGCACTTGAGGAATATCGGTTTCATGATGCGCTCGCCTTTGTGTGGGGAAAAATAAAAATAGCGGATAAATTTATTGATGAAAATCAGCCATGGAAACTTTATGGAGATGAACTCAAAAAAATTCTCGCCCAATCGATCCACTCAATTATCGAAGTCGCAACGCTTCTTCAACCTTTTCTTCCCGATACCGCAGAAAAAATTCTTGGCCAATTCAAAGGTCCGACGATCGCAACCCAACCATCATTATTCCCGAGAATTCAATAGTATGTATGTCGACACCCATTGCCATTTGATGTTCGAACAATTTAGTTACGATCGCGCGATGGTTATCGGCAACGCAAAAAAGGCAGGAGTCAAACAATTTATCTGTCCCGGTGTTGATCCTCTATCAACCCGATTGGCAATTGAACTGGCGAAAAAACATAAAGGCATTGTGTTTGCCAGCGTTGGTTATCACCCCTACGAAGCGTCACATTCTCCTGATCTCACCTATCTGGAAAAACTTATTACCCCCACCATCATTGCAATTGGTGAATGCGGACTGGACTATCATCTATTTAAAGGAGAAGCGGCCCTTGGAAAAAAACAGGAACAAAAAATACTTTTTGAAGAACAGCTCCGATTGGCTTTAAATAAGAAGCTTCCTGTCATTATGCACTGCCGTGATGCATATGAAGATTTTTTTACCGTGCTCGACTCACTCCCCTCTATGCCTCACGGTGTTATCCATTGTTTTTCCGGAGGACTTCAGGAACTCCGGTTTGCAAAAGAGAGAAAATTATTTGTCGGAATAGATGGCAACATTACCTATTCCAAACAACTCCAATTCATTGCCTCACAAATTCCTCTTGATATGATGCTTCTGGAAACTGATGCGCCGTATCTGACTCCTACCCCGCACCGCGGAAAACGAAATGAACCAAAATATATTCCTCTCATCGCCAAAAAAATCGCAGAACTCCTCCACACAGATGTTGACCTTGTTGCTTCGCAAACATCCAAAAATGCTCATACACTCTTTGGTATTTCCTAAAATGGTATAATTGACGAAGCCTGTTTAGATTGTCATTATGCGCCGATTTTTTACCCGATACCCTGTCAGAACAACCCGGTTGTTGGAGATCTTTATTCCCAGTCTTTCATGGATTCTCATCACCATGCCTCTCTGGCTTTGTTTTTGGGATAGGGCTCTCGTGGCGTTTCTTTTTATTAC
>CAYHEJ010000088.1:0-4521 GCA_964355625.1 uncultured Gammaproteobacteria bacterium | reverse complement strand
GCTGTGATCCGGTCATTATAGTCAGATAAAAATATCGGGCCCGTTGCCGTAAGCATATCTACCACGACCGGCACATTTACAGCAACGACGCCATCGACATGTCCCCCTGTTTCTTTTTCATAAAACCACATCGCTTTTTCGGCACTCAGTTTAAAATCCGGATCCCAATTGCTATCGCGTAAATACCAATGTTCCTGTCCCAACATTTCCCGTATCGGAAGAGGCGGATCGACATGACCCTTGAGCTGTCCGTCGAGAGCATACACATCCTGTATAGAAAAATCAGTTAAAAACCCCTCTTCAAACGTCGCCACCCCGACGCTCCCGATAAATCCGCCCGTCGGCCGGAGTTCGTTGCTGTTTTGCAAAAGGACAAGATATTTTTTTGGCTCTTTAAATCCTGCCATTTGCGGATACAGGGTAAGCATTTGGTCTACATACGTCAGGATCCCCCGGACGGTACTAAGTGTTGTTTTCGCCAGCTCACTCGCGCGCGCGACCCGCGACAGAAAAAACGGAAACGGTTTATCGCGGATGAGAGTCGCAAGCTCTGCTTCAGCTAACCCCAAACTGCTTTGAGCCGCTGTCACTGTCATACGGAGTTCTTCTAAAGCAGGAGCCGGAGTCACTCCTTCTTCTTTGTGCAAGCTCAATAGAAGTGATCCCACTTTTTTCCCAAGCACAATAATCTCCTGGGTTTCTTCAAATGCTTTTGAAGCATCGTTGAGAAACGATAACAACCGCTCCTGCCCGCGGACTACATCTGATAAACCCACAACTTTCAGCGGTGCTCCCAGCACGATAAACGCAACATTGCTTTGATACAACCAATAACGTCCAATAGTTGCTATCCGCGCCGACCCGGACAAGTCTCCATCTTTCAGACGAAATCCGGAAAGGGCAAACGCGGTGCCGGTTACTGCGACACTGCCGCCATACCAAACGATAGGAAAAAGAATTGCAACAAAAATAAAAGTAAGAAACGCCCACACGTTCGTTTTCATTTTTCGCGGGCGATGTGCAGGCAATCTTTTCTCTTCGAATACATCAGAAATAATGTGACTAATTCGTGTTTGATCAACGTCCGAAATGGGCATTTGCTCTTGGTCATGTCTGTTTCGTCTTTTGTCGAGAATGGATCCTTTCCCCGCAAAGAAAAATGAAAATATTTCTACTACATCAATCGGTGTTAATTCCAACGGGTCTACGACAATAATTTTGCTTTGTCTATCAACAAGATTTTCCGCATCAGGTATGGAAGAACCTATCACGATACCCAAACGGCGGACCTTGGGATCTTTAGCACCTGAAAAAATATGTTTCACAAAACCCCGATCACCAGTGACAATATGATACGTCACGTTTTGAAGAGGATGGTGATTTATGTATACCTGACAACCGTTCGTCTCTAAGTATTCCCGCAATGTTGTGGCGTACGTTTCCTCCTGGGCGTCAATACGTACTACCGGCAATGCGGTGTTTTCATCTACAAGCGCTTTGGTGGTGGCAGGACTCATACAATGGTGCTCTGGTGATGCATGTATTATGGCAAATAGTTACTCCGAAAACAACCCACGGTGATGGGCCGGACTCACACATTATACGCGCTGTATGACATGAGGAGAATCAATAGCTTGATTCACTAATAAATCCGCCCTGCGGTTTTGTTCACGGGGAATCGAACTATACATAATTTTTCCGCCAATTTCTTCTTCAAGAAATCGAATAGTCATAACTAATTCTCGGAGGCGCGCATCTTTTATTTTAAACAGTCCGTTGAGTTGATTGACTACCAACGTCGAGTCCAAATAAAATTGGATCTCGTGTTTACTGCCAAGGTTACTTTTAATAAATTCAAGAGCTTCAATAATTCCGGTGTATTCCGCGACATTGTTGGTCGTCTCCCCTATTGTTTTTCCAAATTCTGCAATTATTTTTGTTTCAGTCTGTATAACAACTCCCACTGCCGCGGGTCCCGGATTTCCTCTTGCTCCCCCATCTGTATGAATAATTAATTTCATAGTACAACAGCAATTCCTGAAACTAATAAGACCAACGCTTCGCTTGCCACAGTTATCCATGCTGCTGCCATATACCCATACTGCGGAATAAATACCATATTAAGCGCGATATTAAAAACCATCGACCCGCCATAAATGTAAACCAAAGCATGTTGCTTACGAGCAGCTATCAGTATCCACATCGTAAGACTGGACAAAAAGAAAAAGGGAAGTCCAAGAGACAAAACTCTCAATGCCGGAATTGCGGAAGAAAAATCAGTTTTTATATACACTAAGAGCGGTGCTGAAAACCATACTGCAACGGTAAAGAGTAGGGAAGTAAAAAATAATAATATACACGATTTTCGGATAATGTGTTTCAATTCATTTTTCTGGTACGTAAGCATCACGGGATACAGCGCGTTCATAAAAAACGTCGGGAGGACAAGGGGGAGTTCAAATATTTTATACGCAAGTCCATAGATACCCACTTCCGCGCTTGTGCGCGTAAACGTCAAAATAATGCTATCTATATGGAAATACACGACGTTAAAAAGAAGCGTCAGTCCCAACGGAAAACTTGCAATAAAAAGAGAACGGAGCCGAAGAGGGGACAACGATATCCCAAATGTTTTGATAAAGGATTTCGACAACACTAAGCTCACCAGTGCCGTGAGGCCGCTTCCGATAAGAATAGCTGTGATTGCCGGAATAATTCCTGATGATATCCACACAAGAATCAATGATGTACACGACCCTACGGCAATTGCAATTGCCGATGCATCATAGCGGAGATGTTTTTGAAACAGTGCATTTGCACTTGTGGTTAATGCCTGAAATAGGATGGTTGGAATAAACAATAGTATGCCGAAACGGACAAGTAGCGTGTATCCCTGCGTAGTGCCATGAGGAATAATCAACAATACTACAAGAGCGATAGACACTAGGAAAACACTCGTCACTATCCGCAAACCCAACAGATCATGCCAATGAGTTTCGTCACGGAGAAAAATCGCGTTATAACCAAAGTCAGCGAGCAGATAAAAAAATGCGACAAAGGTAGTAATTTTGACAAAATCTCCATACCCGTCGGCACCAAACCTCCGTGCCAAAAGAATGGTGATGCCCAGCGTCGCAAGCGCGCTGATAACACGCCCGATTATTTGTGAAAGTGTGTTTCCGAAAAGTTGTTTACGAAGAGGAGTCCTAAGCAAAAAATCAAACATCATGGTCTCATTATAGACAAAGAAAGAAGTATTGTCAGCAATAACCGCCCCTGCTGGAGAGATAGGGGATAGTGATCAACAAGTCCAAGGAGGAGAAGTGCTAATAAAGACAGGTTGAATTTTTTTGACGATCGGAAAACGAACCAAAGAAAAAAGAATAGACCCGCGGCGCCGGTTTCCGAAAGCAGCAGCAGGTAGATATTATGCACCGGTTGTAAAAAGTAAATTGTTCTGGTCGGGATCACGGCAGGGAGCGTTACAAGAAAATTGCCCAATCCTACCCCAAATATGGGAACTGTGGTCCAAAGTTTTATTGCAGCGATGTTTAACTGCTCTCGAACGACGACTGATTCTTCTTGAAAGTTAACTTGAATGAACAAAACAAACAACAGAATAAACAATGATGAAGTAAGAAAAAATATTTTTTTGTTCATCGTTCTTGCAATTGTTAGGACAACTGCAAGTCCACCTACCACAATAGCGCTTCGACTAAGCGTTAACACAAGTGCTATTATACCTAATACAAAAATAATCAGATATCTTTTTTTTTCTAATTTATTTATTAATAGCGGTAATGTCACTGCCAGGAATCCTCCTAACACATTAGGATGGGGGAATGTAGCGTACGGCCTTAATAATTGCTGGCTACCGCCAAAAAGTGCTATGCCCGGAGTAGTCGACGTGAACGTGCGCTCGCCCAAAAACCACAATGGTCCGCCGATTGAATGCTGCAATACAAACTGCCCGATGGCAATGAGAGAGGAATACAAAATTCCAGCTGACAGCAGAGAGCTGATAGCTGACAGCTGAACTTTTGTTTTAACAATGTAATATCCCAAAAGAAAAAACTCCAAAAATTTGATCCACGTATATATCGCAACCGGAATACTTGCCGCATTTGCAATATTTATTCCAGCGAACAATAGGAAAAATAGAATATTTATTATGTATTGTTTTTTCCATACGAACCTGGAAAACGCGAAACAAAGAATCAGAACAATGAGGATATCCGTCGCAAATAGAGTGGGGGATAAATAATCAATGCGCCTGCCTAAAACCAAAGACCAACTCGGCCAAAAATGCAAACCAAGTTGAACCGGCAATAATATTACAAGTGCGTTGAATAATCGTCTGTGGATGGTCACCGAGTTATTATACTATCACTTTCGGCTTAACCAGAAGTGTCCGGCGTGAGCCCTCGCCAACTGACTCAGTCTCAACGCGCTCATCACCGCTGAGAGTCAGATGAATCACGCGCCGTTCAGATGCCGACAAATTGGCTAGCTCTACCGGTC
>CAYHEJ010000087.1:0-4591 GCA_964355625.1 uncultured Gammaproteobacteria bacterium | reverse complement strand
TTATAGGCCAGGATATGAAAATGATTGGGCATCAGGCAGTAGGACACGAGGGTGAGTGTATCGGAAAAATTATTCAATCGAAGCATCTTGAGCGCTTGGTCCTTTTGTCTTGATGTACTTGTTGGATCGGCCAATAGGGAGCGGAGTCCCTTTTCGTCTTTGGGGGTGAGATACGTTTTGAGGTAGGACAGAGCAACGGAATAATCTTGGGAGTCCATAAAGATCATTCGTTTTTCAACGCCCCGATTGTAGAGATGATAGTAGGTATTCGGTGTGAATTCTTTTATGGAATTTTTTGCTGCCATAAACACACGGTATCATGAAGGAGAACATCTCGCAAGGCACTTCCTTGCGAAGCTAAATCCCCCAAAACGGTTGACATAGTACATAATACACTATATATTATGTACTATGATCACGGACACCAAGATTCGAATCATTGGATACCTTCGTACGAACGGTCAAGCCAGAGTAAAAGATCTCGTCGAACATCTCGGTATTGGAAATGTGGCCGTTCACCGGCACTTAAAGAGCTTGGTAGAGTCTGGTAAACTTGTGAAAGCCGGAGTAGTCCCCAAAATTTTTTACCGCCTGGCACCTGACGCTCTTGACCAAAAAACTATTAGAGCAGGGGACATCAACGTACTTTTAGACAAATACTATGCGTATGTAGATCCTGTAGGCCGGCTTTTGGTCGGTATGGCTGGTTTTGAAGCGTGGGCACAAAATGTGAGCAAATCAAATCAAGTCGAAAGCCTCTTGGTCAGATACGCTAAAGATAGAGAAGAAATCGGCCGGTTTATTACGCCCTTTGGCTGGATAGAAGGGACCCGTAACGTTTCCCAAACATTTGGGATAGATATGAATTTGGACGGAGTCTTTTATCTGGATTTTTACAGTCTCCCGACTTTTGGAAAAACCAGGTTGGGGTCGTTCATGCTGTATGCCAAACAATCGGAAAACAAAGAGTTAATTTGGCAAACCGCCGACGAGTCAGCCAAGATCATACACAAACTGATACAGCATTTGGCAATCGATGCGATAGGCTATTTGCCCCATAGCATACTCAGAAAAACCCAGTTTTTGAAGGAATTTTCCAAAAGACTCAACCTCCGACTTCCCAACATTGACCTGGTTAAAGCCTACCCGGGAAAAATTCGGGTGGCTCAAAAAACTTTGGGAAAGCTGGAGGAAAGAATCAAAAATGCCAGAGAAACCATTTTTGTGGATGATTCCGCCGCCCGGTATGGCCGGGTTTTATTAATCGACGATGCGGTCGGCTCCGGAGCCACCCTCAATGAAACCGCAAGAAAGTTAAAGCAGATGGGTATAGCCAAAAAAGTCTTTGGTTTCGCCGTCGTCGGCAGTCTTAAGGGTTTCGAAGTTATCCGGGAAGTGTAAGTAGTTGTTATATACTCTATCTAACGGTACGGTTTGGGGGATTGACGCATCCAAACAAGCTGTTGCCCTGGCTCACGCGTGCGGAGAAAACGTCATTGAAGAATAACTCCTTTTTTGATATCATTACCATTCTGGATCTGTTAGAGCATGCCGATGATGAGCGAGTCTTAAAAGAAGCGTATAGAATTTTAAAAAAAGGTGGATTGGTCATTATAACAGTACCTGCGTATCAATTTTTATGGAGCAGGTGGGATGAGATTTTGGGACTCAAACGCAGATATGATAAGACATCATTGGCAACACTACTTTCAAATTGTTTCTCTTTTTTACTATTGCCTGCGATGGTCGTCCGTATGGTAAAATCACTCCTTTATAAGAACGCCACCTACCCGTCTGATTTTGCCCTCGGCGGCGGTGGCTTTGGGAATTCGTTTTTTGGTACACTCTCTAGCTGGGAGCGTTTCATGATGATAAAAATGAATGTGTCAATTCCGTTCGGGCTTTCTCTCGTGGCCGTAGCTTCGCAAGGCACTCCCTTGCGAAGCTAAATACGAGCACATGCATGTAAGTTATGTTACTGATATGGATTTTCAATTTTCTTAACGTGAATTTTTGGATCACCATCAGCTCTTAGTAATTAATATATTCCCAGTATCATGACAGGCTTCTATTGCTCCATACCCTGCGCTTGGTATATGGTCATCGGGCTGGCTCGACATTAATACCGATACAGGGACATCCATGATTTTTCCTATTGGTAACTGCGAAAACATTGTAATGTAATCAATAGGTTGAAGAAGGTCATGTATATTTAAGTTTATTGTATTCTTTTTCGCATAGGGTATAATTACTTCAACAACTATGCGCATCATGTTCCTCTACATGTTTCCCCTCTGGGGCAATGGGTCAGGCGCCTGGCTCCGCGCGTTAGCCGCCGAAATGGTCAAAGATGGCAACCAGGTGGCTATTGTCGCTCCTGAGCATCGCACACTTCCCGGAGTCAAACATTATCTCGTCGCTCCACCGCAGATGGGTGTGTTTGTGGGGAACCCTGAATTGCCGGATATCAAAAAGTATGAAAATATGAGCGGCGTGGAGCTGGGGAAAATCTATACGGCCTACGTCAATACCACGCTTAACGCAGTTAAAGATTTTGAGCCGGAAATTGTACACGCCTTCCATACGGCATTTCTTCCACCGGTTGCCCGTATTGCCAAAATTATGTACGGTATCCGCTACGTGGTGACGACGCATGGGAGCGATCTGCATTATTTGTCCCGCGACCGCAGGCTCATCGGTCTCATCCGCGATTCCTTGTCGGTGAGTGTGGCAATTACGGCAAACAGCGCCTTCACGCGAAAATGGTTTTTAGAGATGTTTGGCGCTGAATGGGATAGAAAAACCAGGACGATCGCAGGCGGCGTGTATATCGATGAATACAAAAGAGATGAGGAGCAAATCCGTCTCATCGATGAGAAGTACGGATTGAAAGATAAAAAAGTGGTTCTATTTACCGGTCGCCTGACGCCGCAGAAAGGTGTGGATTATCTCATTAAAGCCGCCAGATCGATCAATGGAGAAGTTCTCATATTGGGAGACGGACCGGAGCGGGAAAATCTGCAAAAACTTATCGATTCTCTCAAGCTAACCAATTGCCGGATCTTAGGCTATATGAAGCCAAGTGAGCAGGTCAATTTTAAAGCATTTTATGCCCGCGCAGATGTGTACGTCGCCCCATCCACGTGGAATGAGCCGTTGGGACTCGTGATTTTAGAAGCCATGGCCGCCAAAACCCCCGTGATCTCCACACGTGCCGGCGGCATCATGTCTTTGATTAAAGATGGGTTTAATGGATACTTGGTGCATGTGAGAAATAGCACAGAAATTACTACTCGGGTCAATGAACTTCTGGAAAATGATGCTTTACGGTTAAAAATGGGTGAGAGATCGTACGAACTGGTTGCCAAAAAATTTACGTGGGACCGAATAGCCGAGCAGTTTACCGTCATCTACAAAAAATATGCCTATACTTCCAAAGAATATCTACGTGTCGTCAAAGCCGCGGTGCAAAAATCGTAACACGCATTTCCCCGTTGTCAAAGGAGGGTCCTCTGCGGTAGGATAATGATATGGTAAATATCTCCTGTGTCGTCCCTGCATACAAACGTGTCAATCAAACAGGAAAGACTGTCGAATTATTGCTTGGCTCTGACGGCGTGGGTAAAGAGTTTGAGCTTGAAGTGATTGTCGAGGATAGTTCTCCTGATGATTTCCTCAAAGACGCGCTGGCGAAAAAGTTTGGCGACCGCATCACCTACTTGAGACCTCCAAAACCCGGGATCGCCGCCAACAAAAACGCGGGAGCAAAAGTTGCTAAATATCCCATTCTCGTATTTTGCGATTCGGACATGGAAGTTGAAAAAAATGTGCTTTCCGCGACGATTCATAGCCTGAAAACGCA
Organism: uncultured Gammaproteobacteria bacterium; assembly: GCA_964355625.1. Classification (GTDB taxonomy): domain Bacteria; phylum Patescibacteriota; class Microgenomatia; order UBA10105; family UBA927; genus CAYHEJ01. The sequence continues at coordinate 729 of CAYHEJ010000087.1, read as the reverse complement.
TGAAAAGGCCGCGGCCATCGGGGGAACTGTGTATTGGCGCGGGGGTCCGAACGACGGGCAAAAAGATCGGCCGCGTCTGGAAGATCGCCTGATGATCAAAGACATCACGACCTATACCGAAGCGCTGTATTCGCGGTACCTAGCGACCTACAAAAGTGTCTTTATCGCAGTCGGCGGGTATGATGAGGAAATTTTTAATATGCGCGGAGAGGGGAGCGATATGTCTGTCCGCTATTGGCGCGCGGGATTCCCTTTAGCATATGAAGAGGGTATCATTGTGCATCATGTGTTTGATGCGCCGGATGCAGCAGCAATTCGCATCAAGCATCCTGAGTGGGGAATCTTTAAGGATTTATTGCTCCTGGGCTATAAATACGATATGTTCGCAAGCGACTGTGATAATTTTTCAGCGACCGTTGACATCAATTTTTCTCCGCTCGGAGCCGATGGGTATTTCCGGACGCTTCAGGGAATTGGCCGTCATTATGATCTCATTGTTTCTGTAAAACCGGCTTTGGATGCGTTCCGCGCCAATGACAGACCTGCCTATGATTTTAAGTTTTTGGAAGTATTTTCAGACGAGGCACTCTTTGCCGCCTGCGTTGGGAAAGCCGCCGCCCGTCTTGCCGACGCGCGTAAAGAGGCGTTCGGAGAATAAATCTTCTCTCTTGACACATATGACATAATACAAGGAGGAAAACTATGAAAAAGAAACATGAGCTGCCAAAA
>CAYHEJ010000086.1:0-4625 GCA_964355625.1 uncultured Gammaproteobacteria bacterium | reverse complement strand
TACCAGCTCCACAATCCGTTAGCTAACGGAGCTACCGTTGTGCTACGGTCACCAACACAACTAATTATATCCTAAAAAATCTAAAAACCGAAATACGTATGATCTTGTATCAATGTATTAATACATTGATACAAAAAATTACCGGGGAGTTATGGGCCAACAAAAAGGCCAAGCATGTTGTGCGGCGGCTTTGTAAGTAATGTCCAGATATCAAAAATCGTGAGCTTGCCGTCCTTATTTATATCAAATGGATAAAGGCGTTTCATGCCAACAAGCGTTGTTGTTGCGTTCAAACGCAGTATTGACTGGCGGGGTAAATAGGATGGAACCAGAATCACCACTCTGTAGAGATTATCCGGCAGGATATTACTAAGACCTGATACGTTGACGGCGCTGTTTACCATGGATAGTCCGGTAAATTTATGCACAATCGTATCTTTGTCATAAATAAGAACGGTCACGTCCTGCGCGTCACTCGTGCGGCGCCATCCGAGTTGTCCGGACACGCGGATAGACGGAGGCGGGACCAATTGAACATTCCGTGTTTGAATTGGTAGAGAAACATCGCCATGTTGTATCGTAAGCGTTAGCGTATACGCGCCAGGTTCTTGTGGAGTTTTGAGATGAATAACGAATTCGCCTTTTTCCTGTGGTTCAAGCGTCGGAAGAGGATCGCTGACGAGCGTAAAACCTTTCCTAGTATCATCGAGAACAACTTCATAGCCGTTATTCGGATCCAGAATTCCCTGACCCTTGTTTATGATATTTGTAGACAACGTGTAGGTTGAATTTGTTACGAGTGTTGAAGGCAGAATAGATCCTGATAATACATATGATTCTTTCTGTTTAGGTAAACCCTTAATTTTTGTGATTGATTGATAGCTACCATATTGGCTGTAGAAACCCTGATTTCCTAGACGTTTCCAGGAAAAATTGTCAAATGGTACATCCTGATAGTTAAAAAGAAATGGAGTAACAGCCGCGATTCTCCTGTCTGTCCAGGCGGATCCTGCAGCGATTTGTAAATTAGCTCCGACAGTTTCTGGGGACAGAAGTCCGCGGGCGACTTTGCCTTGATTATGCGTCCAGCCGGTTTCCGTAATAAAAACAGGAAGATCACGGGTTAATCCTAAATTTCGAAGATAGGAAAGTTCCCAGTCAAACGACCGGAGCGTTCCTCTGCCGCTGGCGTAAGGGGAGCCGGAAAATGCGGGATTCGGGTAGGAGTGAGATGTCCATCCGTCTAGTATTGTGAGGAATTCAGGTTTTTCAGCAATCATTCGTCGTAAATATTCCGCGGCATCCATTGATGATCCGTCAGATGCCGCTGAGACATCAAGACCTGCGGGCAACATAAAAAAATCAGGTGATGCCTGTTTAAACTTTTTTGCAAGTTCTACCGCGATATTTGCATAACCCTCCGGATCAAGGGCTCCGCCCCATTCTTTGGCATGATTGGGTTCATTGTAGAGAATGATGTATCTATTTTCCGTTGGCCAGTTGAGAGAATTAAAGAGAGTTACAAGTTCATTAAATGTTTCCGGATTGGGTTTTACCCAACCGGAAGAAGCAGGATGCGTCGCAAGACGTACGAGAGGAATTAAATGAAGCCGCCGCATCTGGTCAAACATGGATTGCCACCGCCCTTTATCACGGTCGCTATCAGACGCTACCAATGTGACGTATCCCCAATCGCCTCCGCTGGAATTCACAAGCGGGGCTATATCGGCAATATCATTGAAATCCGCAATATGTATGCCGTATTTATTATTCGGCACGCTCAACGGATCATACACTGCGCTAACTGGTTGAGGAAATAAAAACAATAACAGAAAAATAATAAATGGAATCATGTTTTGCGCTCCCAGGCGGAATCGAACTGCCATCGCCTCCTTAGAAGGGAGATGCTCTATCCGTTGAGCTATGGGAGCGTAGTCACATTATACTACGTTTATTTCAGATGACCGCCGCCATTCACATAAAAGAAGTTTCCGTTAATGTATTTATGAGGGTCGTTTATAAGGATCATAACCGCGTCGGCAACCTCCTGGGGAGTCGTAACGCGTTTCATAGGATTTGTTTCAGCAAAATTTTTCCAAAGCTCATCATCTGTTTTTTGTTTCCCCCAATGGTCCGTCCGTACATGTCCGGGTAAGACAGCATTCACGCGGATTCCGTATCGAGGTAAATCTGCTGCCATTGTTTTCATAAAAGAATTTATTGCAGCCGTGGCAGTCGCATTTTCCCGTCAGCAGCTAACATTTTCAAACCGTTACATTTTGTAACGGTTTCCTTTGATCCTTCATCAATCAATCTTTTTTTAAGAACTCTCCAATAAACTTGGGGGTTTGTACTTTCGGTTAATACGGCCACAACATCAACAACAGAAAAATACCATTTTTCTTCGTTATCGTTCCACGAACGACGAATTTGATTACCTTGAAAGATAGCAATTTCGCGAACTGACATATCTAAATATTATCAGAATTTGTTATACTTTACCCACCGAATGATCTCTGTGATTAAAGTTTGTAACTTCTTGAACTGTATTTTCTAGAGAATCAAATACTCTTTTTAGATCGCCCCCTTTTGCTTGAACTGTTTTTGTGGGGACAACAGGGCTAAATAACATCCATTCCTGTTCGTAGATTTTTGGATCAACATATATGTCATATTGAGTGTCAAAACCAAAAGGATATGCGCAACCGGGTTTAGCTCCAAAATATTCATTTAGTTCTTCCGGTGTAGACAATCTCACCTTATTAACCCCAAGTTTTTCTTTAATAGCTTCAAAGTTTATTCTTTTCCCTTGAGTTGTTATGTATACTATCAGTTTTTCGCCAGCCATTAAGACCATACATTTTGTTTCTGTTCCAAAAAATCCAGTTTCTTTTTGAACTTCCGCTAATTCTTCCCAATTTAAGGCTTCTTTATGAGAAAACAGTTTGTACTCGACTTTATTTCTGTCAAGTAAACCAATTAATTTTTCGTAAACATTATTTGGATCAATCATAAGTTGTTCCTGTTATTTTATGTTATTTCTGTCACATCTGGAGCGGGTGAAGAGAATCGGACTCTCGTCATCAGTTTGGAAAACTGACGCTCTACCATTGAGCTACACCCGCGAAAACTGACGCCCTGCCTGCCGGCAGGCAGGTCTACCATTGAGCTACACCCGCATTTAACGAGACTCACTTTCGACAGTTCGTACGTTAAATATTGTTTTAAGTTCGTTTCTACCGACTCCGGTTTTTAAAAAGTATTCCCTTTTCCTCGCCTCAGCGTATGTCGAATATTCTTCTAATTTTATCAATTTCCAGGGTTTATATCTACGTGTGTAAATACCTTTTCCAGAATTATGTTCAGACAATCTTCTATCAAAGTTATTCGTGCTTCCTACGTATGATTTATTATAAATTTCACTTTTGAGTATATACACAAACCACATATCTCTACTCGCCAAAGGCGAAGTTAGCCTCGGCGAACTAAAGTCTCGCCTACGGCGGACCATTGAGCTACACCCGCATTCAGATATTCAATTATAACGGAGTATTAATAGTTTGGGCAACTAGTTGCGAATGGTTACGAGATCACCAGCCTGAAAGCCATTTGCATCAGATATTCCGGCATTGATTTCTAATACTTTGTTAACAGGCTCTTTTGGCGAATAAACTGTCAGTTGAGTTTTGGTTTCAACAGGAACGTTTCGTGAAATATCTATAATCTGATTATCTCGGATCCAAATAATATCAATCGGGAATCGCATGTCCTTCATCCAAAAACTATACTGTTCCGTGTGATCATAGGGAAAAAGCAGGCCGTTATCAGGATCAAGCGAGTCTCTCCCTCCAAGTCCCCGCTCTTTTTCCTGCGGAGTTATCGCCAGATCAACCGTAAATATGTGGCCCCTGATTTCTACTTTGGTCACCAGTGGGTGGCGAACATAAAACCAGATGGTAAATAAACACAAGACTACAGCAGCTAAAATGAAGATTTTCTTCATATAAACTCAATAAGTTCATGCAGGGTATCTGTTTTTATATGTACCGTTGAAAGTATAGCATATGCTTTTTGACGGAGCTCCTGAGATTTTTGTTCAACTTTTGCCGTAACGTGGTACTTCTCAAAGAGTTCATAGACGTACGAAATGTTATTAGGTAAATCGTTAAGTTTTTTCCGTTCGTCAACCGATGCACTGTTGTAAAGGTACAGGTACGCCAGGGTTTTTTTACCCTCGCGGATATCAGAGCTTACTGGTTTTCCTGTTTCGTTCATATTTCCAAAGAGATTAAGCATGTCATCATGCAATTGAAAAAGTATACCTATTTGTTCACCGAGAAGTTCCAGTTGAGTAATTTCCTGTTGCGGTGCGCCGGCGAGAATTGCACCAAGTGTAAGAGGAAGTGAAAATGTATAACGCGCAGTTTTATAGCGATACAGCGTTAGTATTTCATCTTCAGTTGGCATCTCGCGGGATAGCCCAAACGTGATGTCCTGCATTTGCGCGACGCAGACAGATATATATTCCTGAGAAAGTGTATGCAGCATTGCCGCGGCGGCATGTGTTTCCGAAATCAATTCTACTGCCAGAAAAAACGTTGCGTCGCCAACACATATGGCCATGC
>CAYHEJ010000085.1:0-4672 GCA_964355625.1 uncultured Gammaproteobacteria bacterium | reverse complement strand
GCTGAATAAAATCAAACTCGGCGCGAAATTATCAGAGGAATTTGCACATTTCCGGCAGACGTTAGACATCGATGCATATCTTGCGCAATTAGAAAAAAAGCATATTTCAGTGTTGACACGTACGAATCCCCGCTACCCAGCCTTGTTGAGAATCATCTCCGATGCGCCGTTTCTACTCTATATAAAAGGAAAAAAGAATGATCCGCCGATAGACTTTACAAAAACAATTGGCGTTGTTGGTACTCGAAACATTACACCCTATGGAAAAGAAGTGACCGAGAGGCTGGTTCGGGGGTTGGTTTCGCATGGATTTACGATTGTATCGGGGTTAGCGTATGGCGTGGACGCAATTGCACATCAGACAGCTATTGATGCGGGAGGAAAAACCATCGCGGTACTCGGGTGCGGCATTGACATTATTGCCCCTGCGAGTAATGCTAGACTGTACAGCGACATAGCAAACGGGGCTGGCGCTCTCGTAAGCGAGATGCCGATCGGGCTTCGGCCGGATAAAGGATTGTTTATAGCGCGAAATAGGATCATCAGCGGACTTTCTTTAGGCGTCGTTGTTACGGAGGGTGCAGATGACAGCGGAGCACTCATTACCGCCAGAAACGCAGGAGAGCAGGGAAGAGAGGTGTTTGCAGTTCCCGGGCCGATTACCAGTAAATATAGCCGCGGCACCGCAAAACTTTTGAAAAATGGAGCGAAGCTGGTAGAATCTGTCGATGATATTATAGAAGAATTATGAAATTGATCATTGTCGAGTCACCAACCAAAGCACGAACGCTCAGCCGTTTTTTACATGGCAAATATCTCGTGGAAGCAACCATGGGGCATATTCGGGATCTTCCCAAGGCGGACCTCGGCGTCGATGTAAAGCAAAATTTTCTGCCCCGGTATGTCATTCCTCGGGATAAAGCCAAACGCGTCAAAGAGCTCAAAGCAATCGCTGCCAAAGCGGATAGCGTCATCCTCGCTACTGACCCTGACCGCGAAGGAGAAGCAATAGCCTGGCATATTTCACAAATTTTTCACAAAAAAGAGCAATTGAAACGCATTGTTTTTCACGAAATTACGGAAACTGCGATTAAAGAGGCACTTGAGCATGCACGGGAAATCGATCTGCGATTAGTCGATGCCCAGCAAGCACGAAGGGTGCTCGATCGCTTGGTTGGATACAATCTTTCGCCGCTTTTGTGGAAGAAATTATCAAAACGCTGGTTGTCAGCAGGCCGCGTGCAGTCCGTCGTGGTACGGCTCATCGTCGAGCGGGAACGGGAAATTGAAAAATTTAAATCTCAGGAATATTGGACAATCGACGCAACCTTTAAGGGTAAGGAAATGACAGCGAGCTTGGTGTCTAAAGATGGAGTTTTGTACGAAAAAACATTGACCTTCACTTTATTTGACGGCAAATACACAACGACGTTTTCAGCAATCAGCTCTCAGCAATCAGCTCTCAGCATTATTGAAAATTTACAATCTCCTTTTACGGTTTCTGCAGTTGATAAAAAAGAAATAACCCGCAATCCCGGCCCGCCGTATACCACGAGCACCCTCCAACAGGATGCCGGACGAAGGTTTTATTATTCTGCCAAAAAGACGATGCAGTTGGCGCAAAAATTGTATGAAGAAGGGCTTATTACCTATCACCGAACGGATAGCGTCAATCTTTCTGAAAAATTCTTGGGAGAGGCCCGTGAGTATATCGTCAAAACCTATGGAGCAGAGTATGTGCCGGGGGCTCCGCGTACGTTTCATACAAAATCAAAAGTCGCTCAGGAAGCACACGAAGCGATACGGCCGACAGCGGTCAGCTTTCAGTCATCAGCTATCAGCCAAGAAGATCTAAACCGAGATCATGTACGACTGTATGAACTTATTTGGAAACGCGCTCTTGCCAGTCAGGCGAAAGCGGCGGTCTTTGATTCCACGACCATCGATATAACGAGCGTTAACGCCTATGTGTTTGAAACCCAAGGGTCGGTGATACAATTTGATGGATTTTTGGCTATCATGGGAAGAGAAACAGATGAAGTTGTCATTCCAGAGGTTACCGTTGGTGAAGTGCTTACGTTGTCTGCTGCTGTTCCCACAGAACACATTACCAACCCTCCGCCGCGGTATACCGAGGCGTCGCTCGTTAAAACCTTGGAGGAAAAAGATATCGGCCGGCCGAGTACCTACGCGCCTATTATTTCCACGATTCAGGACCGGCAGTATGTAGTGAAAGAAGAAAAAAAGCTTGTTCCTACGGAATTGGGGAAAAATGTTACGGATTTTTTGGTTCTTTATTTTCCGGCGATATTAGAGTTACCTTTTACTGCAAAACTTGAAGGCGATCTGGACGCCATCGCAAACGGTGAAAAAGAATGGCAGCCGGTGATGAATGAATTTTATCAGCCCTTTGCACGGGATTTGGCGAAAGCCTATGATCTAGCCGAAAAAGTAAAAGTGCCGGTCGTGGAATTGGACGAGGTCTGTCCGACCTGCGGGCATCCTTTGGTTATCCGCGTGGGGCGATTTGGAAAATTTGTCGCATGCAGTACATTTCCGGCTTGTAAATATACTCGCCAGTTTGCGGAAAAAATTGACATGAAGTGTCCGCGATGTAAAGGAGATATGGTGATTAAAAAGAGTCGCAGCGGGAAGACATTTTTTGGGTGTAACTCTTATCCCACGTGCACCTTCGCCGCGTGGAAAAAAGAGGATATAAAATAGTGTATACTGGTAGGTATGGATGATCGACGTCGGACGCTTGCTGCAATAACGGTGATTATCGGACTGCTCGTCCTTGTGTCGATCGTCGTCGGAGTATTGGTATCCGGCAAAAAAATTCTCTCACCGGTTCCTGAGGATAATGCGATAAAGATCATATTTGTTTCCCCGTCACCAATACCCGTCGTATCGGCTACGCCAACCCAAAAACCCTAGAGTTCATGGAAACAATCATTTCACTCGATCGCTCGGTTTTCCTTTTTATTAACCATCTTCCGCATATCCAGCTAAGTGATGCGATTGCCATGTTTTTGTCGGGAATCGGGCAGTGGGGCGCGGTCTGGTTTGTGATTGCGCTGTTTCTTTTTTTCCGGGAAGAAAAACGGGACCGTTGGTTTTTCCTGCCGGTAGTTTTAGCTACGGGATTTGGACTTATTCTATCTGAATATATCTTTAAGTTTTTGTTTTCGCGCCCAAGACCTATGATTGATATAGGTGCCATAATTGTGCAAAATGCGCAGAATTATTCATTCCCATCGACTCATGCGACGCTCGCGTTTGCGCTTGCGTACGTACTGTCTCACGAGGAACCAAAATTGCGCGTGTGGTTTTATCTGCTGGCAGTGCTGATTGGTCTATCCAGAATTTATTTAGGAGTGCATTATCCAAGTGACGTGATTGCAGGCGGATTGTTGGGGTGGGGAATTGGTGTGCTATCTTTTCGTATGAACCCACATGGTAAAAAAATTTTGTAAAAACCTTAAAGAGGTATTCCTTCTTGAAAAATAGTTTGCACGAATGGGACTCTCGGAAGTGAGCTAATAGCAAGTTTTTCTTGTTATCCTTTCGTTCTTATGGTATAGTTTCATTGTTATGCAAACGACTGTCCTTAACTATCGCATCGTGGTCGAGCCTGATCAGTACACAGGCACAAATAAACCGTGCTATACAGCTTACTGCCCCACCCTCGGTGTTGCTGATGGCGGCGACACGATAGAGGAGGCCATAGAAAATGTACAAGGCGCAATAGAATCCTATGTCAAAAGTCTTGTTGATGACGGTTTGCCCGTACCCGTGGATAATGTCGATCAGTCATTGATCGCCTCAGCAAAAATTGAAGTTCAAGGAAATATCCAGTTTGCGTGACCCGTTATGCCCAAACTCCCGCAAGTCAAATATCACGTCGTGGAAAACATCCTCATGAAAAAAGGCTTCTCCAAAAGATCAACAAAAAGTTCTCATATGGTTTTCACCCACCCTGACGGACGACGTACCGTTGTATCGGCACATAATAAAACGCTTCCCAAAGGCACGCTCCACGCAATCTTACGTCAAGCAGACATTTCGCTTGACGAATTCCTCAAACTCCTTCATTAAAATGAAACTCAATGCCAAAGAGTTGCGTACGACACTGGTGGATTCAGAAATGGCCAAAGCAATTAAAAAAAATCCGGTAACAATTATTTTAGATAATGTACTGGATACCTATAATGTCGGTTCAATGTTTCGTCTCGCCGATGCTGTGGCTGCTGAAAAAGTCATTCTGTGCGGGCAAACCCTCACGCCTCCTAATTCCCGGATTAAAAAAGCTTCTATTAATACTTGGCAGTGGGTAGATTGGGAATATATCGAAAGTACCCTGGACGCAGTAAATAAACTAAAATCAGAAAACGTAACAATTGTTGCAGTAGAGCAGGATGCCAGAAGTAAACCATTTTATAAAGTTACCTATGAATTTCCTTTAGCAATCGTGGTGGGTAATGAGACGAGCGGTGTGTCAAAAAATGTTTTAGATTTAGCAGATATGATAGTCGAAATGCCGATGTGGGGGATAAATACAAGTCTTAATGTTATGGTGAGTTGCGGCATTATTTTATATGAGATAATGAAACAGCATGAATAAATATTTGTTGGTTCTGGCAATACTTTTTTTTCTATTTTTTTATGTTTT
>CAYHEJ010000084.1:2371-4678 GCA_964355625.1 uncultured Gammaproteobacteria bacterium | reverse complement strand
ATTTGAATTTGTTGATGCAATTAAAGGCGGTTCGATCCCCCGTGAATTTATTGCACCTATACAAAAAGGAATTGTGGAGGCTATGGAAAATGGCATTGTCGCCGGATATCCGATGGTCGATTTGCAGGCGACCCTTTATGACGGAACGTATCATGATGTTGATAGCTCAGAAATTGCTTTTAAAATTGCCGGAAGCATGGCATTTCAACATGCCGCCAAGCAGGCACAGCCTACGATTCTCGAGCCGATCATGAAGGTAGAGGTGACCACACCGGATGAATTTATGGGAGATATTATCGGCGATTTGGGAGCTAAGCGGTCGCAGATTCAAGGATCTTCTAAACGGGGACATGTTACGGTTATCGTTGCCCTCGTGCCCCTGGCTGAGCTTTCTGGGTATGCGACGTCACTTCGGAGTATGTCCAAGGGCCGGGCTACCTATTATATGGAGCCATCACACTACGAAGAAGTTCCGCGCAACATCCAGGAAAAGATTATCGCCAAGGAAGGCCGCGCCCCCGCTGACGCAAATCGAGGGTAAATCCCCGTTATTTGACTATTTCGGGGAGTTGTGATACCCTAAATAGTATGATTTATAGGCATTTCGATCTTGGACAACTCATTCAGCCGAATAAAGTAATTGTTATTTACGGTCCCCGTCAGGTAGGGAAAACCACGCTACTCAATGATTTTTTATCTCATACGACATTGCGGTATAAATTTGACAATGGCGATGATCTCCGCGTTCGTGAAGCACTTGGTTCTCAACGTATTGCAACGATTCAAAAATATGCCGAGGGTTACGACCTTTTAGTCGTTGATGAAGCTCAACGGATTCCCAATGTGGGACTTGGGCTAAAAATTTTGGTCGATAATGTTCCGGGTATCCGTGTCATCGTTACCGGATCTGCCTCATTTGCATTGTCGTACAAAATCGGTGAACCGCTTGTAGGCCGTGCCTATACCCATATTCTCTATCCGATCGCGCAATCCGAACTCAAACACGAATTAAATGAATTTGAGCTTATGGCGAAGCGTGAAGAGTATCTCATATACGGTTCATATCCATCCGTCATAACCGCAGCGACATTGACACAAAAAGCAGAATATTTGAGAAATGTGGTGGGATCATTTTTGCTCAAAGATGTACTGGAGATCGAAAAAGTAAAAAATGCAAAAGTACTTCTTGATCTTCTCAAACTCATTGCATTTCAGGTTGGAAGTGAAGTATCGCTGACAGAACTTGGTACCCAGTTGGGTTTAGACAGGAAAACAGTTGCACGCTATCTGGATCTACTGGAGCAGTCGTTTATTCTGGTCAATATTCGTGGGTATTCGCGGAATTTACGAAGCGAGGTGACGAAAAAAAGCAAGTATTATTTCTTAGATACAGGAATTCGTAACGCTGTCATATCAAATTTTAATACATTGTCTGATCGTGATGATATTGGAAAATTATGGGAAAATTTTTTAGTCAGCGAACGATTAAAACATCAGCAATATACGCCGATTTATTCAAGTAATTATTTTTGGCGGACATGGGATCAAAAGGAAATTGACTGGATAGAAGAACGTGATGGTGGAGTGTTTGGGTGGGAATTTAAATATTCCCCAAAGAAAAAATCATCCAGTAAATCACTTTTTTTGAAAACCTATCCCAACGCACAGATACATACCGTTCATTCAGAAAATTATTTTGACTTTATCACATAATCCGATTTAAAGAATCCCCCCACGACGCAAATCGAGGGTAAATTCCCAAAAATAGCATCGTTAGGAGAATTTTGCTCCTGATTTTTCATAATTACTGTACATGGCTATTGCGAAAGTCGGAATTGGATGGTAGAATACTCGTATCGAATCATCTCATAAGTCATTATGAGGTGTTTTGTGTGTATTGGTTTATTTATTAAAAGTTGTCCGCCGTAACTTTCTGTTCGCCTTACTCCAGACGTAACGTCGGGACGCGGCTCACAGAGCGTTTACTGGCGGGTCAAGAATCGCTAATCCCGATTAAAGTATCGGGAAAGCGTTTCTAGAAAGGCAATCATGGCAGATCAAGCAAAATATAATCGCACAAAACCGCATTTGAATATTGGTACCATTGGTCATGTCGACCATGGGAAAACCACGCTTACGTCTGCTATTACTCACGTTTTAGCCAAACAGGGTCTTGCCAAAGCCCTCAAATACGAAGAAATTGATAACGCTCCCGAGGAAAAAGCACGAGGAGTCACTATCAATATCCATCACTCAGAATACGAAACGAAAAAACGGCATTATGCACATATTGATGCTCCGGGACAT
>CAYHEJ010000084.1:1563-2361 GCA_964355625.1 uncultured Gammaproteobacteria bacterium | reverse complement strand
CTGACTACATCAAAAACATGATCACCGGTGCCGCTCAGATGGACGGCGCTATTCTCGTGGTCTCTGCTCCGGACGGTCCTATGCCGCAGACACGCGAGCATATTTTGCTTGCAAACCAGGTCAACGTACCGGCCATTATCGTTTTTATGAACAAATGCGATATGGTGCAGGACAAAGAGCTTTTGGATCTCGTCGAGATGGAAGTGCGGGAACTTCTGACCAAGTATCACTTTCCGGGCGACAAAATTCCGGTTATCCGAGGCAGTGCTATTAAAGCGCTCCAGGGTGATCCGGAAGCCGAAGCAAAAATCCAGGAACTTATGGACACCGTTGACAGCTATTTCCCAGAACCAAAACGGGAACTAGATAAGCCATTCCTTATGCCTATTGAGGATGTATTTTCTATCAAAGGCCGAGGAACTGTTGTAACCGGTCGGGTAGAACGAGGCCGGGTAAAAGTCAATGAAACCATGGAAATCGTGGGTATGAAAGCCACGCAAACCACGGTTGTTACCGGTGTGGAAATGTTCCGGAAGCTTTTGGATGAAGGACAGGCAGGCGACAACGTCGGTGTACTTCTCCGGGGCATTGAGAAAGATCAAGTGGAGCGTGGACAGGTACTCGCGGCTCCCGGATCAGTCAAACCGCATACAGAATTTGAAGCTGAAATTTATATTTTAGCCAAAGAAGAGGGTGGACGACACACACCGTTTTTCACCGGATATCGACCACAGTTTTATATCCAGACGACAGATGTCACAGGGGAGTGCACACTGCCGCAAGGAGTAGAAATGGTTA
>CAYHEJ010000084.1:0-1553 GCA_964355625.1 uncultured Gammaproteobacteria bacterium | reverse complement strand
TAACTCTTCCGACGGGCGTTGAAATGGTGATGCCGGGAGACAGTACAAAAATGACAGCAAAACTTATCGTACCGGTAGCTCTTGAAGAAGGATTGCGATTTGCGCTTCGAGAAGGCGGCCACACCGTCGGCGCCGGAGTAATAACCAAGATCATCGCTTAAAATTTAAGATCACCTGCCTTTTAATAGACTCGTATGGGTGTAACAATTTTTGTTGCAACAACTGATGACAAAGAAGGTGTAGAAAGTGCTATTGTCCTAGATTCTGTTGGACACGGGACTCACTTAGACGATAAGGTTTTTGCTACCGTTGATAGATATGCCAGGCTTATGACAGATGACCATGTGGTATATGTCAATGCAAGTAGAGTAAGAGATGGAGTTGTTCAGGAGAGAATAATTCACGGGGAAGAGTTATCAACAGGTGGAGTGGTCGAAAAAGCTGCTGATGGCGTCACTGTGAGATTTCGTAGTTTAGTCGAAGGAGAACCAATTTAACAATTTTAACAAATGCCTAAAGGAAGAATTCGAGTACGTTTAAAAGCATACGATAGCAGAATCATAGACGATTGCTGTCAGAAAATTCTGGATACCGCCGTACGGACGGGTGCTCAAGTTGTGGGACCAGTCCCGCTTCCGACAGATAAAGAACATTTCAACGTAGCCCGAAGTCCTTTTATCGACCGAAACAGCCGTGAAGATTTCATGATAAAAACGCATAAACGGCTTATTGATATCATGGAGCCGACGGATAAAACGATCGATCAACTCATGCATTTGGATTTACCTGCAGGAGTGGATGTTGAGATAAAAATGTGATATAATATTAGTTATTGGGATACTCTGCCCCACCATGGCGGGGCAAAAGTCTCGGATGAGTTCGCCAACCGGCGAAACGACCTCAACCGGGGTCGTTTTTTTGTTTATATACCTATGGATGCATTATTGGGTACCAAGCAAACACAATCGCAGCAGTTTACTTCCGAAGGGAAACGGATTCCCGTTACCTTTGTAGAGGCTGGTCCGTGCTGGGTCACGAAAATTATTGACGGCGGATCATACAAAAATCTTCAGTTAGCATTCGGTACGGCAAAACATACGACCAAAGCACTTGAAGGACATATGAAAAAAGCGGGGTTAACCATAAAGCCCCGTTTTTTACGGGAAATTCGCTTAGATAACGAAAGTGACCTAGGTGACGTATCTCTAGGAAAAGAAATAAAAGTTGGAGATGTATTTGCTGTTGGCGATTCTATTTGCGTGACTGGAATTTCAAAAGGTAAAGGATTTGCCGGTGTCGTGAAGCGGCATGGATTTGCCGGTATGCCCCGTACACACGGGACTTCCGATAAAGAGCGGGCACCGGGTTCAATTGGTTCCGGTACGACCCCCGGACGCGTGTATCGCGGGAAACGCATGGCAGGACGGATGGGTGGCGAGCGAAAAACAGTGACGGGCATTACCGTGGCAAAGATCGACGCAGAACATAATATATTGGCAGTGACAGGAGCGGTTCCGGGAAGAAGAGGGACACTGCTTGAGATCAGGGGTTGA
>CAYHEJ010000083.1:0-4683 GCA_964355625.1 uncultured Gammaproteobacteria bacterium | reverse complement strand
TTATATATTGAATAACCGGTCCCATGTCTTTGTATTATACAATCCTCCTTAGAAAATGATATAACTACACCAATGATTATTATGGGTGTAGATCCTGGGGTTGCCCGAGTCGGATGGTCGATAATTGAGCCTCACGGCCCTCACATTAAACCGGTTGCTTACGGGTGTATAGAAACTGCGAAAGATAAAAGCCCTGAAATCCGGTTGGGAGAAATTTATGACGCTCTCACACAGCTTCTTATCACGTATCGCCCTGACTGCATGGCTGTGGAAGATCTATTTTTTTCGACAAACGCCAAAACCGCTATCGGCGTGGGTCAATCCCGGGGCGTCGTACTACTCTCTGCTTCTAAGCGGGGCGTACCCGTGGTATCATATTCACCGCTGGCAGTAAAACTCGCGATCGCAGGTGATGGGAAAGCAGATAAAAAACAATTGGAGCGTATGGTTGTTCTCACGCTGCATCTGACAAAAACTCCAAAGCTTGACGATACGACAGACGCCCTGGCTATTGCCATGACGCACGCATATTCGTATAAAATAAAACAACGCATATGATAGGAAAACTTACCGGATTAATAGCGCGTTCCAATCAAAGTCCGGTCATCGTTGATGTCCATAGTGTGGGCTATTTAGTTCATATAACGGAAAAACTATCAAACGAACTTACTGCCGGGGCGTCATCTACTTTATTTATTCACACACATGTACGGGATGATGCGCTTGATTTATATGGATTCGCCGAAGAAAAA
The DNA here is from genome assembly GCA_964355625.1 of uncultured Gammaproteobacteria bacterium. Lineage (GTDB taxonomy): Bacteria > Patescibacteriota > Microgenomatia > UBA10105 > UBA927 > CAYHEJ01. The sequence goes on along the minus strand of CAYHEJ010000083.1, from coordinate 3,931 downwards.
GATTTATCGCTTTTTGAACTGCTTCTTACTGTATCGGGCATCGGACCGAAAACCGCATTGACAGTCATCGGCCGCGGAGCCCTCGCCGTAGAACGGGCAGTAAGGCAAAGCGATGTGGACTTTTTTACCACTGTCCCCCGCCTCGGCAAAAAAAACGCGCAAAAAATCATCATCGAACTAAAAAATAAATTAGGAAGCGTAACCGATCTGGATCTCAAAGGAGAAAAAGACGGAGAAACAAAACAAATTATGGAGGCAATGCTTTCAATGGGATTTGGCCGAGATGAAATTATTCAAACCCTTGTATACCTTGATGCAAGCGAAACGCTTGAGGAAAAAATCCGCCAATCTCTGAAACTTCTTGGGAAACGGACATAACTATGCCAAGCACAAAAACCAAAAATCCTATTTCCGAAAACCCTACACCTGAGGAAGAGAAATTATTTGTATCACTCAGAGCATCTTCATGGGAAGAGTTTGTGGGCCAGGAAGCGGTCAAAGAAAATTTACGGGTCGCGATCGCCGCTGCTAAAAAAAGGAAAGAGCCGCTTGAGCATATACTGTTGTATGGCCCGCCGGGTCTGGGAAAAACCACACTTGCTCATATCATAGGCCGTGAGATGGACGTCAATGTCCGCGTCACATCAGGACCGGCCTTGGAGCGATCCGGAGATTTAGCATCCATCCTAACGAACTTGGAATCCGGTGATATCCTCTTTATCGATGAAATCCACAGACTCAATAAGGTGGTAGAAGAAACACTCTACCCCGCTATGGAAGATTATGCCCTCGACATCGTCATCGGCAAGGGTCCGTCCGCGCGGACGCTACGATTGGATCTCCCCCATTTTACGATAATCGGAGCTACAACCCGGATCGGCCTCCTTTCATCTCCCATGCGCGACCGTTTTGGAGTCATCACCCGTCTACCTTTTTACAATCCAAACGATCTGGAGCACATCCTTGCGCATGCCGCAAAGAAACTTAACGTCACTATCGATGCAAAAGCAAAAGAAGAACTCGCTAAACGAAGCCGCGGAACCCCCAGAATTGCCCTCAGATTACTCAAACGCGTTCGGGACGTTGCACAGGTTCATGGTATAGGAGATATAACTCCGCAGATATTAGACAAATCACTATCGATGCTTGAAGTAGATAGCGCGGGACTGGACGCATCAGACAGAAGATTATTAACAACGATTATAGATACGTTTGCAGGCGGCCCCGTAGGAATAGAAACAATTGCCGCTGCACTATCTGAGGATATCGGCACAGTGGAGGAAGTACTGGAGCCGTATCTTATGCAAATCGGTTTTCTCAAGCGGACTCCGAAAGGCAGAATCGCTACCCATCATGCATTTTTACATCTTGGGAAAAAAATGCCCACCGTTACTTGAGCATTTCATCCAAAACAGGTTTAATCTGCGCAAAGGGAACAGCTCCGGGGATAACCTGAGTTTTACCGGTTTTTGTGTCAAGCAAAATATTTCCCGGAGTACCCGAGACTCCTTCTTTTGATCCCTGAGTCATTTGATCCTTTACTTTCTGAGCAAATTTTCCGCTATCAAGACACTCTGTAAATTTAGCTTCAGAAACGCCCTCTTCCGCCGCCAATGGACCAAGCTTATCCAGTGCAAATCCGGTCCCATTTGAAGTGGTCCGCGCGTAGATAGCATCGATAAATTTCCAAAATGCGTCATCTCCGCCCTGATCATACACACACTCAGATGCTTCCGATTCTTTTTGTGCATTCGCGTGAAAACTGAGCGGATAATGCCGATATACCCACATCACTTTTCCATTATATTCGTCTACTACCTTTTGAGCTGTGGGGTGAAATGTTTTACAAAATGGACATTCCAAATCTGAATACTCCACAAGCGCGATCCGCGCATTTTTATTCCCGCGGATGTGATCATTTTTATCTATCTTTGGTGCTACTGCTGCTGCCTGAGGAGCAGGAGTAGAAGGAACAGATGGAGCATTGGCTACCGAGGGATTTGCACCGCTACCGCCTTTTTCCAGTATTTGCACTTTGGTCCACAGCGACCCAAGGAAAAACGCGCCTACCACTACTACTCCCATGAGGACCGCCTGAAATGTACTATTTGAAACAAGACCGTTTGATTTATTCATAATAATCCATTGTAAAGATGTATCCGAGATTACGCAAGTACAGGTTTGCCACCGGAGATACCTAATGCAAGAAAAATAACCGGTTCGCTACCCGGATTACGCATCTGGTGGACTTCTTTGGGATCAACGACCAGAACATCCCCATGCGCGAGTGTTATTTCCACTCCATCAACGTGTGCAATCGCTATTCCTGAAATAATAATAGAAACCTCCTGCATGTCTTCGTGAAAGTGTTCAGCATACGCTTTTCCCGACAGTAACGTCGCCCAATTTACCATTTTCACGACGCCATTAATGAAATCACTTTGTCGTAATAAGACTTTTTTTAACACTCCGGGATTCTTCGGGTCTTCATGGGAAGCAGGAACATTTTCAATATCTTTGAAGCGAATTATTTTCATTGTTAAACTATTAAAAGTACGCCAACAGTCACCAGTATTGCACTAAATATCTTTAAGGGAATATGTTCTCTCTCCTTCAGAAAAATACTTGCCAATAGCACCGTAAGGATGATGTTTGATTTATATATCGGAGAAATTTGCGAGGCGTTAGCACCGTTTTTTAGCGCGACATAATACGCAACTGCCTGTATAGAATAAAATAAAGCTAACAACAACATAGATTTCCCAAATACCGGATTAGCTAATTTTTTAAACTTATAGATAACGGACGGACGTATCAAAAGAAGTAAAAAACCTGGTAATAGTGACATGACAAATGTGTAGGAAACCGCATCGTAAGTCCTCAGGATAAAGGCATCATTCGTCACTGCAAGACCATAAAAAATCGTTGTTATGATCGCATATACTGTCCCTTGTCCAAATGAAAATCTTCCATCCTTTTTACTAATTATAATAATTGAGGATATTATAAGAACAGTCCCAATGGCTTTAGGAATATTAAAAGATTCTCCTAAAAACAGGATTGATGTACCGATCGTAACGATTGCTCCCAATGAAGAAATTATCGCAACCTCAGATGAGCCAAGAAGTTGATATGCTTTAAACAAGAAATACGACCCTAATCCCCACAACAATGTGCTTAAAAGAAAATTCCAAAAATATAATCCGATCGGTGGAAGTACAAAACCTTTCCAAACTGCGAAGATCCCAGTGAACAGTCCAATAGCAAACTGAAAAATGATCGCTGTCGACAACGGATCGCTATCTTTTCCCTTCATCACGATCCGCTGCAGTAGATTTGCAACCGCAGTCGCTACAACACTAATAATAATCCAGAAATGCCACGTCATAAGTTCATTTGTAGTATACCATGTTGGTTTGAAAGATTTGACTCACTGTCTGCATCAATTGGAAAGCTTGAATTCCAACAGTTCATAGAAGGAAACGTCTTGATCAAGGATTCTTATTCGGATTTGCCACGGAACCAAAAGACAGTTTTGTTTAGCTTCAAAAGGGGAGGCCTTAAAGGGGTCACCCTAGAAGACATTAGAAGACATGCTTATCAAGATAAGATATCACATCTTGCGGAGACTCGGCAAAATACAATAACTCACTTAGGGATTTATGTAAAAAATGCTCTTTATACATTCGTTCAAGCTGAGCTTTGAGCCCCGCATAAAAACCATACGAGTTAAGTATAACGATGGGTTTTTTGTGTTGATTGAGTTTTTTTAAATCAACGACTTCTGCTATCTCACTGAGCGATCCAAGGCCGCCAACAAGAAGAACAATTGCATCACCCCGATCAAGAAGCAATCTTTTTCGCTCTCCTATATTTCGTGAAATAATCATTTCATCGACTTTATCTCTTAGTTTATCCCGTAGAATCTCTT
>CAYHEJ010000082.1:0-4749 GCA_964355625.1 uncultured Gammaproteobacteria bacterium | reverse complement strand
CGATCTGAAATGTGAGTAATTTAAATACTCAGGGTGTTTTCCTGGCAATCGGCCACAAGCCAAATACGGAATTTTTGCGAGGCGTAGTAGCGTTGGATAAAAAAGGATACATCGTAGTGAAAGGGACAGCTACTTCTGTTTCTGGTATTTTTGCCGCAGGAGATTGCGTGGATCACCGATACCGTCAGGCAGTTGTTGCCGCGGGTCAGGGCTGTATGGCAGCGCTTGATGCACAAAAATATCTGGAGGAACATGCACCGTCTTGACATACCAATCATACTATAGTATGATTCATACTATATGAAACAACCAATGGTCGTAACAAATTTACGAATGCCTCAATCTGAATATCTCCAGATTAAATCTATTGCTGGAGAATTAGGTATGAGTGTGAACGAATACATGAGTTTTTGTGCGAAAGATATGACCAAAAGACGCATGATGATGCGAAAAGATATGCCAAAAAGAAAAATACGCAAAGAAACGATTTTTGAAGCATTTGAACGTATTGCAAAAATGCCAAATAAACCCATGGGCTTGAGTGAAGAGGATGAAGCCATTTACTCTATATGAAGACTGTTTTTCTTGATTCGAGTTTTTTTAAAGCTGTAATTGATCCAAAAGATGATTTTTACTCTCCCGCAAGAAAAATTTGGCAAACATTTCTTGATAATAAATACCCTCTTGTTACGACAAATTACATACTCGATGAAACATATACACTCATCCGTTCAAAATGTGATTTAAAAAAATCTTTAGAACTTCGTGATGTATTGGGAACGAGAAAAATAGATCTCTCGGTTATCCGCGTGACGATCGACGATGATGCGGCGGCCTGGGAGTGGTTTGAGAAAGATTGGAGCAAGCTGTCGTTTACTGATTGTGTGTCGTTTGCAGTGATGAAGCGGCTAGGGATAACAGATGCCGCCACGTTTGACGAGCATTTTACGAGAGCAGGGTTTACAATAGTACGATCGCTATGATACCACGACCTAAACCTCAGAAATGCTCGGCGACTATAGCGTCCAAAACGCAATTAACCAGTAACATAATTCTCGTTGATTTTGCCCTCATTACTCCGCCAGAGCTTGAATTTCTCGCAGGACAGACACTTTCTCTCAACGTCGGCCCAACAACGAATCGGTCTATGTCTATCGCTTCACCTCCTTCTGAAAAAACGCATATTCTCATGTGTCATGATGTGTCGCCGGGCGGGCCGGGATCTCTCTGGACGATCAATCATCGTGAGGGTGATGCCGCTACATTTATGGCACCACTTGGACTTTTTGTCATGGACCGGGAGAGTCATAGGAAAAAAGTCATGATAGCAACAGGCACGGGTATTGCGCCATTCCGCTCCATGCTTTTTGATTATTTAGGAAATGGGGGCACCGATGATATAACACTCTATTGGGGATTACGGCATGAAGAGGCTGTGTATTGGCTTGATGAATTGACAGATCTTTCTTTAAAGTACCCGAATTTTCGATTTGTATTGACGTTATCCAAACCAAGCCCGACTTGGCAAGGAGCTAAAGGCCGGGTAACGGATCATGTCGTGCAGGAAGAATCACACCTTTCCGGTAGCGACTTTTATCTCTGCGGTAATCAGGAGATGATAAAAGATATGGAGAGTCAACTCATGCACCATCAGGTTCCCGCGGATCAGATCTATAAAGAACTGTATTTTTAAAGTCTGGTTTTTGTCAAGCTGACAGTGATATACAGGAGTAGTCTAATGATCTATGAATACAACTAATCCATTTGAAAATGCTATGGCACAGCTTGCGAAAGCTGCTTTTTTTGTTCATGACTCAGCTGCCAAAGAAAAGGTAGAAATTCTCAAACAACCGCAAAGAATTCTTAATGTGACGATTCCAGTGAAGATGGATGACGGAAAAATTCGGATATTCCAAGGCTATCGGGTGCAACATGATAATTCCCGCGGTCCGTATAAAGGCGGCATCCGGTTTCACCCACACGTATCTATGGATGAAGTCAAAGCCCTTGCTTTTTGGATGGCGATGAAATGTGCAATTGCGGATTTACCGCTTGGTGGAGGAAAGGGCGGCATTATCGTAGATCCCAAAATTCTTTCAGTCGGAGAGCTCGAACGGTTAAGTCGTGGGTACGCACGGGCAATTGCTGATTGCATCGGACCGGATAAAGATGTTCCGGCACCGGATGTAAATACCACAGGACAAATCATGGGGTGGATGGTGGATGAGTATATCAAAAGTCAAAAGTCGAATGTCAAAAGTCAAAAGTTGAAGGCGACATTTACCGGGAAACTGATCAAAGATGGTGGGAGTGAGGGGCGGGAAGAGGCGACAGGGTTAGGAGGGTTATATGTTCTTCAAACGATACTTGGAAAACTGGCACTGAAAGGCAAATTAACGGCAGCGGTGCAAGGATTTGGAAATGTCGGCTACAATGTCGCGAAATTTTTAGATGAATCAGGGATTACGGTTGTGGCTGTATCAGACAGTAAAGGTGGTATTTACCATACAGATGGTCTTAATCCAAAGGATGTTCTCGTGAATAAAAAGAAGACTGGTGTGCTTTCCGGCGGAAAACAGATCACGAATGTTCAACTTCTGGAGCTTCCAGTTGATATCCTTGTGCCCTCTGCGCTTGAAAGTGTGATTATAAAGGATAACGCGGCAAAGATTAAAGCAAAGGTCGTCTTGGAGATGGCTAATGGGCCAACGACACCGGAAGCAGATACTCTATTATATGAGAAGGGCATCGTTCTGATCCCTGATATTCTCGCCAATAGCGGTGGAGTGACGGTATCCTGTTTTGAGTGGGAACAGAATCTTAAAGGACAGCATTGGACGAAAGCTGATGTGAATAAGAAGTTGAAAATAAAAATGGGTGCCGCGTCAAACGCGGTGTGGGAAGCGGGCAAAAAACATCATACAGATTTGCGGACTGCAGCATTTGTCGTGGCCCTCGGCCGAATCCTCAAGGCGATGGGGTAATACCAATGAAGTGGTATTGACAATACATTGGTATTGTTATATACTTGATATTACTATGCAGACTATTGCAACCATCACCTCAAAGTTTCAAATACATATTCCCAAGGCAATCCGGGAGAAAGCAGGGTTTTTTACGCATGGACCAGTGACAATGCGGGCGGACGCGGGAAAGATTGTTATAGAGAAACGTAAAGGAAAGAGTATTTTAGATCTTGCTGGTACATTTAAACCAAAAGGTAAAATGAAACACATCGATATTGATCGAATTAGAGACTACATAGATTATAGTGATTTATGAACTGTTTTCTAGATACGAATATTTGGATTCGTTATTTTATTGGTGATGATCTTAAGAAACAGGAATCAGTTCGAGAGCTACTTGAACACATTGAGCAAGGTTTCATCCGTCCATATACGTCATCGATTGTATTATTAGAAGTACAGTGGGTGCTCATGTCTCTTTATAAAAGCCAAAAACATCAAGTGCAGGAAGCAGTAGACATCATTCTTTCGACAAGAGAAATGGTTGTAATAGATAAAACAAATTTTCGCAGCGCATTTCTCCTGCACAAAAAAATTGGTTTAAAACTTGCAGATTGCCTCATTGCTACGCAAATCGGCAAAGGAATAACGCTTTGCACATATGATAAAGAATTTCAAAAAATACCTGGATTACTCATTACGGATCCCTCGAAAGCGATAAAAAATATCCCATAAACTTGATTTTCAGAGAGAGAGAGAGAGAGAGAGTACTATAGGGATATTATGCAGGACGCTATGCAGGATTTCGGTCCCAGTAGACGTAGTAGTTCAATATTCATTGAATCTGATCCCGAAAGGGAATTGATGTGGTGGGATCCGCAAGGAACAAAACATATTTAGAAGGAAAGTAGAGTCTGGAGAACAAGTTCCGGAGCAGCGCACATCGGTGTGATAAATGTTAACGGGTGGCCAATACGGTCTTATGGATATGTTATTGGGAAATAATAGGTGGATGTTTATGGTTTTGTCAGAGGGAGGGCGAGTTTTTTGGCTTCTGCAAGAAAAAAGGTTTTGAGGGTTTCGAGAGATAATTTTTTCTTCATGATTGGGAGCGTGTCGAGCGAATCGACGTTTTTTAAAAGGGAAGCGAGATATAACGATTCAATTTCCATACCGAATTTATGCTCTACCCCAAGCCGTAAATCCCAAAAGGTAAACTCTTGAAGGATAAAATACAGATCAACATAGTCTTTGGAAGCAGTGCGTTGGGAGATAGTTAACAATTTATTTACTGCGATATCTTCTATGTTGTCAACAGCAAGACCCTCCAGATTATTAGATTTTTTCAATTGGTCAAATTCGTAATGGACAAAGTCTACTTTGAGCTTTCGTTTATCAGGAAGCGACAAATCATATCGGAGTGAAGTATCAACGATAGTAAAATGAGCAGTCGCTTTCATCTGTTTTGCAATATCTTTCATCATGGAAACGACGGATTCCTGACGAAATGATTGACGGGTAAAAAGGTCGATATCTTCCGAGAGCCGATGGTTGAAATAACAAGCAGATAAAGCGGTGCCTCCGGTGAGATAAAACATGTCAAGAATTCGCGGATAATTGCGCACGAATGAAAGAAATGCGTTTTGTTCTTGTGTAAAATGTGTCGTTAGCGTTTTCCCCATATAAGATAGCGGAATAGATTGCGGTGGATTGGGTCAATAGAAAGCTTTTTCCAGTTTTTTTTGACCTCTTTGAGAGAAATTTTACGTTTACCCGGACCCAT